>JAGGTZ010000049.1 GCA_021158805.1 Thermoproteota archaeon
ATGATGCGGAGTACTTCAACGGTTCCACGTGGTTCTTACTTTCAGTCACTTTTGGTGACGAGATAACGAGCGTGGAGATCAGTGGTCCTTCAGGAGCATGTAACCAGATCTATAAGGAGGCTTATACGGGGAGAACATGGGAGGTATATGGCTGCTGCGCAGACGATATCAGGGGTGAATTCCTGATAGTTAAGGTCCACAGCGAGAGCAGTATGGCGGAAGTAAGCGTGAAAGTATGAACTATAGGTGATAAGGGGTACCATATAGTCCATTCAAGTAATATTCCTTGAACTACACTTCTCTATAATTTTCAGGATTTATGAAAATATTGTTGAAAAATCGAATGGAGCATTTATATTAGCAGCATATTTATATACCATGAATCTCCGTAGACCTACGGGGGCGATCCTATGCAACTATCAGTTGAAACGGTAGTTTGGGTAGCCCTAGCGTTAGTCGTAGTAGCTGTAGTAGGATTATTCCTAATGGGCAATGTGTTCACGGCATCACAGCAGACCTCACAGAAGTTCTACGCTAGGCTGATAAACTCAGAGTACTCTCCGCAGTATGGAGGATATATAATATCTGTCAGGGTAGTAAACACGGGAGAGGGAGGGTCAAGCATCAATTCACTAGAATTCCATGCTGTTGGATTTTCGGGTGATACTGTAACTGTAGATGCAGATTTAAGCGACTCAGATGCGGATGATACCCTATCAAACCTAAATTTGGGTCCAAGAGAATCTCGTGATATAACCGTAGGAGTACAATCGGATTATGTAAGTGGGGAAAAGGCCCTAGTAATTAAGGCCACCTTCGATGATGGCACCACTGGTGAAGTTAGTGTAACCATCCCATAAGCTTCCATTGAAAAATAAGATAATTTTCGTAGCCTTACACCCTATTTTTTGTTGTTTAGGTGTACATTCTTGCTTTTTGATAGAATGAATAGTGTTATCTTGATTTACCCAACACTACGAATGAAGAGCATAATCATGCTTATATCTTTCCTCAGAGGAGGCATTCATTGGGAATTTGACTTTCAGGTGTCTTAAATGGAAGAGACAATATCCAAGGTTGCTATGATAAGCATAGTGCTAGTTGCACTAGCCATTGTGTCCATCACATTCATGAGGGCCCAGTCCCTTTATCAGGAGGCGGAAACTCATATGAACTCCATTGCAACCAATGCTACACGTAAAACTCTGACAGTGATTTACTGCTTCACTAACGCCACCAGCAACGAAACATCACTACACATATATAACTACGGTGAGTCTAACTACACTGGTAGGCTGGTTATTTTCTACGGCAATGAAAGTGTTTTCAATAGCTCTGTAGTGTTCCCGTCCAAGGAAATGAGCATTATCAATGTAGGCCAGCTTGAAAGCTCTCAAGAATATGAACTCATCTTGATATGGCTAGAATCAGGTGATATAGAAGTTGTTAGGTGCGTTGGCCCGTAAGCTAGAGGCTAAGGGAGTTTATGGCGCTGAGAGGAGGCTGAAGAGGGCCTTAAGGAATATTCTAATCACTACTGTTATCCTAGTAGCTCTAGCCCTCATCACTGGGTACTATATCCTCTTAGCTATGGTTCTCATATCGGCCATGCTTTTTCTCGTCGGAATATTTACCTCCGGTAGGAATTACGACTTAATAAATAGAGAGGCAATTCTCTTCGCTATTCACGGATTCATCCTAGCTAATGCTGGTTTTGATGTCACAGCAATTTTTGATAGACTTGCGAGGATGAAGGAGTATGAGGGAAGCTACGTTTTTAGGAAGATAATGGGATACTTCTACTTCACTGGCTTAGATATAAAGGAGGCGATTAGCAAGACTCTCCAGGAGGAAAAAAGGCTTGGAATGAGCTTTAAGACACTCTTAACCGGAGTATACGGTGGACTAGTGACCGGCACGGATTCTCAAACGATCTTCAATAGGATAATTCAGCAAGAGATCATCGGGAGTGAAAGGGATATAGAGAAGTTCGATTCGATGGTCAGCTCTTTTTTGAGCGGATTAATGCCTGTTGTGATAATGTTTCCACTCATGACAGTCTTACTAGGAGGTTTAGCTGGAATGGGCTTGGCAGAGAGTCTTTTCTTGAATTTAGGCCTCGGGATAATGATAGCCCTCATTCTCCTCTTCTCTGAGAACAAGTTTCTCTATTACCCGGAAAATATAATGCTAAGCCTGAAGACCCTATTTATGCAGATTATTGTATCGATAGCAGTCGCTGTTGGTCTGTATCGTGTCATAGGTACTCAGTCCCTCCTTTTTGCCATATTAACCTTCTTCTTAATCGGCTATTACTCTGAGAAGAGGTATATAAGGGTAAGAAGGGATATATACTCCTACCTCCCAACGTTCCTCGCAGATCTGAGTGGAAGAATCAGCATGGGCCATACATTTACTGAAGCTGTAACCTCGATGCCCCTCGACATTTACGGTGAATTCTCAAGGGTACTCAAGTACAGCATAGGTAACCTGATAAATGTGGGTGTTATCCCTGAGAGGAGGGATTATGACGGGATCTTTGCTTATAGGATGTATAAGAATCTACTACACGATCTGATGAGGGGAGTTTATGGCTCTGAGGCCCTGATGAATATAAGGACGGTAATTTCCCTCATGTCCTCTATCTACGATAAAGTCAGATCGACTATGACCATCTATGGTATACTGTTAGCGGCAAGCCTCTCCTTAGGTATGCTATTCGTGGATTTCCTATCATTTTTGGGTGCCAAGATGGCAGGAAGTATAGCACAGGCGAGTGAAGTCCCAAGCAGTGGGCTCTCTGGTTTGATGACCCTTCTCTCTCTCCTAAATATAAAGGGATGGATCGTCGATGTCTACATAGTCTTTGCTGTTGCGATAATATTTGCATTTGGTATATTTATCAGCAGTGTCACCGACGGAACTAGACACGGGAATCAGTTGAGTATACTGTTCACAGTGACCGCTATATTATTACTGCTGGGGGTTCACAAATTCGTGTCACCC
>JAGGTZ010000051.1 GCA_021158805.1 Thermoproteota archaeon
CCTTATGTTCTGGATCCACCTCAGAGGAGAGGATTACATCTACGTCAGGACATCTTTCAGTAATTAACTCCTTCATCTTTCGCTCATGAATAGGGTTAATGTAACTGTGGAGGAAGGATATGGCAACCACATCGTACTTCTCCCTGCATATACTTTCAACTACATTAAAGGCTTCTCTCATATTTAGGGGTAATATTACACTACCATTAGCACCTATTCTCTCCTCTACCTCATATCTATCCCTCCTAGGAATCAGAGGACGTGGTTTTTCGAATAATAGGTTATAAAGCTCAGGTCTTCTTTGTCTTCCTATCTCTAGAATATCTCTAAATCCTTTAGTAGTAATTAAGGCAACTCTCGGCGGAACTAGACCCTCCTGCCCTAAGAGCATATTAGTGCCTAAAGTAGTAGCATGGACGACAGTAGATAATTCACTAAATTTGAGTCTGGATTCCTCAAAACCAAGTATAACAGCCTTACTAGGCTTTTTAGGAGTAGTTAGTACCTTTGTTACCTTCAATTTTCCTGTCTTCTCATTTAGGAATACGATATCGGTAAAAGTGCCCCCAATATCCACCCCCACTCTCCACATTCTCACTCACATCGATGCCACATACATCTTAAAAGATATTTACCATACTTTTAAAATTAACTCGTGCCAAAATGTTTACTTTTCAAAAAATATTAACGAGTAGAGGAAAGGTATATATGTAACCTCGAAATCGAATCAATTAAAGGTGGTCCCGCGCGCGACAATATAGTTTGTGGAGCAGAACGTAAACCATGCGTTGAAGTTATCTGATAAGGCTTATGTACTTGAGACCGGCAGAATCGTCAAGTCTGGAAATGAAGAAGGGCTTCTGAGGGATGAAGATGTGAAGAAAGCATATCTGGGGTTGTAGGTGTTCCTTATGTATGGTTGGAGGGCCAGGCTTGGGCTGATAATACCTTCCTCCAACACTACGATGGAGGAGGAGTTCAGAAAGCTGTTGCCTAAGGGTATTTCCTTGCATGTAGCTAGAGTCAGACTTAGGAAGGTCAATGTGAGGGAACTCCTAGAAATGGAGAGATATGCTAAAGAGGCAGCTCAGCTCTTAGGAGATGCGGGTGTCGACCTGATAGCCTATGGATGTACAACTGGTAGTCTTGTTGGAGGTTTAGGTTACGATTTGAGGCTAGCTGAGGAGATAAAGGGGACATCTGGAATAAAAGCAATTACCACAGCTGGCGCAGTTCTGGATGCACTTAGACAGCTATCAGTAGAGAAGGTTGCGGTGGCGACCCCATACATAGATGAAGTAAATGAGAAGGAGAAAGAATTCTTAGAGGCTAATGGGTTCCAAGTAGTCAATATAAAGGGGTTACAGATAGAGGAGAATCTAGAGATAGGAAGACAGCCTCCGGAAGTCGCATATAGGTTAGCTAAGGATGTTGATAGGCCTGAAGCAGAGGCTGTTTTTATTAGTTGTACGAACTTCAGGACGATCGAGGTCATAGCTGTGTTAGAGGCTGATTTAGGGAAGCCTGTTTTCTCCAGTAATACTGCCACTCTTTGGGCCTCCCTTAAGAGTTTAAGGATAAGAGAAAAACTATTAGGGCTGGGCTCTTTGTTAGAATCTCTTTTCTAGGATACTCTTCTGCTTTTTAGGGATAAGATCAGCATACCTACACCAACTATGGCAAGACAAGCCATTGGAAGTAGGAAAGCAGAGCTATAGCCAAAGAAGGAGATTAGAAATCCAGTTATTATTGGTGCAGGGAGTCTAGAGAAGGATACGGCGGTTGATAAAAATGCTACAGCATCTTCCGGGTTCTTAAGAGCCAATTCGGAGACAGCCGCCATGGCTATTGGGGCATAACTAGCCATCCCTAACCCCAGCAAAACTGTCGATGCGAGAAACTCTGGTATACCAGCTCCTGGTAGGATATACATTACTATCCCCAATACCATGAATAGCTCCGAGAGGGATAGTATTATCCTTCTGTCACTGATTCTGTCTGATAACCATCCTATGGGAACCCCAGTCATCAGAGACACTATCCTCTCGATCACAGTAGCTAAGGCTATATGTTCTATTTTCGCTCCGAAGATTGCCGGAGCTAGGACCATGTGGAACGGTATAAAGGAGTTTCTAGCGAAGTTATTCAGAACCGTGAGGCCTACTATTCCTCTTATCTCGGGAGTGAGAGAACCCTTCCAGAAAGCTATCTTCCCCTTCCTCTTGGAGGGAACTTCCCTAAATAGGGGGATTATTATTAGAGCGGAGACTACTCCTAGCATTAGACCCAACGCAAAAATCCATGTCCTTCCAAGCAATACTAGCAGTAGCGCTCCTAATGCAGGGCCTGCTACAGCCCCTATCTGCCAAGCAACCCTAGCAGATCCAAATGCAGTCCCTACCTTATCTCTGTAGAAGATACTCACTATCTGATTCCTACCCATTAGGCTGAGGGCTCTTCCAACTCTA
This sequence comes from Thermoproteota archaeon, assembly GCA_021158805.1. GTDB lineage: Archaea > Korarchaeota > Korarchaeia > Korarchaeales > Korarchaeaceae > Korarchaeum. The sequence goes on from JAGGTZ010000051.1 coordinate 2,469, forward strand.
GAGAATGAAAGAGAGCTTAGTATAATGGAAGGAGAGGACCCCAATAGGAGCACGCCAGAAGATGCCGATATACCTAGACAGCCTATCAGAAACGTCATAGATGGTGAGGAAAAGGCTGCAAACATCCATCTTATCAAGAACTCTAGTAAATTAGCTCCAGATGCTATAATCCCATATAGGGACGGATCTACATGAGCTTCCTCTACTAGAAATGGCCATAAAGGTTGATATATTGAGAAGGCAAATGCGGCAAGCAGAGAGCTGGATATTAGTAGTAGAGCCCTCTTCAATTCCAATTTCAGCCCCCATATATGACAATAAAGCTCTCTAATAATTTTTGGAATTACTAGCTGAAGACATTTAGCTAGGTTCTTAGGGATGCATTTAGTAGCATCTGACTAGGCCTCAGCTACTATAGTAGCTGAGGAAGCCTTGAGTTAATGAAAATTCTCAGCTAAACAAGGGATCTAGAGCTGAATCAGACTAGCTTGTTTTAACTCTTTTGCCTCTCAATTTCGTCCAGAACGATTTTTCCCTTCCTTGTAATCTTCAGAAAACTGCCATAGGATCTCTTCTCTATCTCAACTAACCCCTTTTCCTCAAGTCTTTTCGTTCTCC
>JAGGTZ010000055.1 GCA_021158805.1 Thermoproteota archaeon
CCATTAAGGGAGATCTCTATTCCATCATCTCCATATAGGAGACCGAGGACTTCCCTAGTTACCTCTCTCTCTATTGGCGCCTCTTCCCAGAAGTTAGGGAATACCTTCTCCAGGGACCATGCATAAAGCCTCCCCCCAAACATGTTTTTAGAGCCCGGCCTCTTTCCCCTCTCGATTGTAAGGACTGTGTGGCCCTTTTTAGCCAGTAAGTATGAAGCAACCGAACCAGCAGGACCAGCTCCTACAACTATGATGTCGAAATCGACCATTCTCAGGCACCTTTGGCCTCCTTGAGCTTCTTAATTAGGGCAGGGAGGAACTGGTACAGATCCATTACAACCCCATAATCCGCATGCTCGAATATAGGGGCACTTGAATCGTTGTTAACAGCTACTACTATCTTTGAATCCATAATACCCGCTGAGAACTGCTGTTGCCCTGAAGCTCCGACGACCACTAGCACCTTAGGAGCAACCCTGACGCCGCTGATACCTATCCATACCTCCTCCTCCATCCACTTGAGATCGGCAGCTAGGGGTCTAGTGGCTCCCACTACCCCACCTAGGATCTCAGCTAGCTCGTACGCAAGCTTTAGATCTTCTTTCTTCTTGAAACCCCTCCCTACAGCGACCACTATTTCAGCCTTATCTAGAGGAACACCTACTCTAGGCTTCTCCTTCTTCTCCAGTACCTCTATCCTTCTCTCAATTTTTGGAGCTTGTATCTCTCTTACCTCAGGCTCTATATCCTCTAGGGGCTTAAATCTACCTTTCTGAATTGTCATAACTGCTGGTAAAGAGAGCTCCTCAACTGCTATGGCCTTTCCACCTAAGGTAATCCTCTCAATTACGAGCACACCATTCTCAAGCCTAAGAGAAGACACATCGGTAGTAGAAGATCCCCCTATCTTATGTGCTATAACTCCTACAAGCTCCCTCCCTCTTCTATCATTAGGCAGTAGTATAGCGTCGAAATCCTGGGCTATGGAGGTAATGAGCTCTACTAGAGACTCCTGATCATCACTCTTGACATCCTTGCATAGGAGAACCTCGTTGGGTCCCTTCAAGCCCTGTATCTTCTCTTCCTGATCCCCAGCAACTAAAAGGACTACATTATCTGATATCTCTCTACCCGCAGCTACAAGTTCAAGGGCCAGATCGAGGACATCACCATAAGCCAGGACCCTCATAGCATCACCTCCTTATAAGGCACCTTCCTCCTTGAGGGCCTGTAAAAGCTTCTCTGCAGCCTCCTCGACATCTCCTTCTATTATAACGTTCTTTCTCTCGACTTTCGGGACTTTCAACTCCCTGATAGCGATTTTCGGTTCGCTTGGAGGCGTAAAATCCCTCTGGTCTAATGGCTTTTTTCCTGCCTTAACTATGTCCATGAGCTTAGGGACCCTCGGCTTGTTTATCTCTTGAGTTACCGCTATAACTGCTGGTAACTTAACCCTAACAGTCTCCTCATAATCTTCCAAACTTCTGGTGACCTTTACATATTCCCCTTCTAACTCTAAGGCTGTAGCATAAGCTATGAATGGCCAGTCCAGCTCTGCTGCAATCCTGGCGGGAAGTAGCCCTGAGAAATTATCATCACTACCTTCAGCAGCCAGAACAAGCTGATAATTGTCTCTTATTACCTCAGCGAGAGTCTTTGCTACTACATAGGTATCTGCTTTTTGACCTTCCTCTCCCATTATGAGGACAGCATCGTCTAGGCCCATAGCCAAGACTCTCTTCAATGCCTCCTTAGCCTCCTTCAACCTCTTGCCAGAAGCACCCCAAGTTGACAGCATTATGGCGGTGGCCTTACCTCCTACCTTCTCCTTTATCCTAACGGCCTCCTCAGCAGCATTGAGGTCTATGTCTCCAGCCTTGGTAGGGGCCTCCTCGATATATATTTTCCCAGTATCTTGGTCGACTCTAAGCTCCTGAACATCAAGAGACTGCTTGATCAGAACAGCGATGTCCATTAGGGTCACCATCATGTGGTGGCGAGAAATATGAAAAAGTTGATTAGATAGACCGAACTATCTAGCTAGGGTGTAGCCTTGTCTAAGCTCTTTAACCTGTCGATAGAGGATAAGCTCGCTACTACTCACTTTGAAGTCGATGATACCGCGCATATTCGAATAAAGGACCAGAAGCTATGTCAGAAATGTGAGAAGAAACCATGTCAAAAGGCATGTCCCGCTAAACTGTATGAGTGGAACGAGGAAGCTCAAGAGATGATGTATAACTATGAGGGCTGCCTCGAGTGCGGTACCTGCTTGCTGATATGCCCGCACGATAATATACTTTGGAGCTATCCAAAAGGGGCTAAAGGTGTGGTCTATAGGTTCGGGTGACCTCAAACGAATCTAGGTCGAAGGTTGTAGCATAATGTCACTATTTTTAAGTTTTAGGTCTCCTTCTACAGGGGTGAACCCTTTTGGTCGACTTTGGTTTTACAGAGGAGGAAGAAGTCTTTAGATCAACCCTTAGGGAGCTACTCTCGGAAATCTTAGCCCCCAGGGCTAGGGAAATAGATACAAAATGTAGGATTCCTGATGAAGTTATAAAGGCGCTTGCTGAGAATGGGATACTCCTAATGACGGTCAAACCTGAATACGGCGGCCAGGGAGCTAGCTGGGTTATGGGGACCATAGCTACTGAAGAACTAGCTAGAGCAGATCCGAGCGTTGCTACGGCCGTCTTCCACTTAGTTGAAGCCTCATGGGGGAAGATAGTGGAAAGGTACGCTAAGCCTGAACTGGCTAAGGAGGTCCTAAGTAAAGCAGCTAAAGGTGAGGGTTTCGTTGGAATAAACTCCACTGAGCCCCAAAGTGGAAGCGATGTGGCGGGCTTTAAGACGATTGCAAAGAAGGAGGATGGATATTGGGTGTTAAATGGAGAGAAGACCTTCATAAGCGGAATAGTTGAAGCCCAAGAACTGGATGGGGGTTATGTAACTTTAGTTAAAACTAAGCCAGAAGCTGGATCCAGGGGAATGAGCATAGTTTGGCTGCCAATAAACCTTCCAGGGATAGAAACCGGTCTATTTGATGACATGGGCAGATGTGGTATAAGTACTGGGTGGATGAGGCTCAATAACGTCAAGATTCCTGAAGATTACCTGATAGGTGAGGTTAATGATGGATTCAGTATAGCGATGGAGGGCTTCAATAGGGCGAGGGTATTCGTAGCGGCTGGCTGCACTGGGTCAGCTATGGGGATGTTCGACTACACAGCAGACTATGTGAAGAATAGAGTCGTCTTTGGCAGATCTCTTGCCTCCTTTGAGGGTATACAATTCCCATTAGTGGATTATTACTCCAAGCTGGAGGCTACTAGGCTTGTGATATATAAGGCGGCCTGGATGATAGATCAGTTCGACCAAGGCAACGTCACTCTAAGAGAAGCCGGCTTATGGGCTGCTATGGCGAAGCTATTAGCTCCTGAACTCTCAGTGGATGCCATCAAGGAGTTCATGAAGGCCACCGGTGCCTATGGATACACGAAAGATACCCCACTCGAGATGGCCCTGAGAGGAGTGATGAGTTACTACGTCGGAGCGGAAGGCGGCCAGAATATAATGAGACTTATAGTTGGAAGGTTCCTTCTCGGAAAGGAGCACTTGCCCTACAAGAAGTAGCCCCCTCTCATATTTTTTGACTCGATGAGAAATCCCTCCTTGCTTCGTAGACGAGTGGCCATTATGATTAGTAATATAAGGACTCCTCCATAGGAGAAGTTGGGTTGGATACCATGATAAGGGTAAGGAAGTTGGATGTGAGGGGCAAGTCGCTTCTAGGACTTGAAGTAGATATACCGAATTCTCCTCCAGCGGTCATGATAATCGGAGAGAAGGGATTCGCTATGTGCGGCTTCCTCAATATAGAGGCCGCTGATAGGGTTGGCGTTGCTGCTGTCATGGCAAGCGGTGTAAGAAGTGTTGAGGACCTTTTGAACTCTAGAGTAGCTGGTGCTACATCTAAAGCCCTAGAAATGGGAGTAAACATAGGTGAAAGGGTAGAAGAATCTTTATTCAAGATGGAAACGGAGTGATCCCTTGGACCGAATATTCAGGTGCATTAGTTGCGGCTATACATCAGCTAATTACTCGACTAGATGTCCAGTGTGCGGTTTCATAATGGAGACCATCCCTAGAGATCTGGAATGGTCGGTAATTGAGGAAGAACCTAGCATCTGGAGGTACGAAGACCTTCTACCCACCTCTAAAGGAAAGATCTCGCTATCTGAGGGCTTAACACCTCTTAGAAGACTGGAAGGAATCCTCATTAAGGA
>JAGGTZ010000108.1 GCA_021158805.1 Thermoproteota archaeon
CCCAGAGTTCGTCAAAACGGATAAGATTCATGATGAGAGACCTAGAGGGTCCTTCGAGGGCAAGGTATATCGCTTCACCTACACACATGAGCTGACCGATTCGGGAGTCTTCGGCGTTCAGACTACAGCATCACCGGAGCGAGGATCTGAGCTCTTCGAGAAACTTGTGGAAGATCTGCTAAGAATAATCGAGGAGATCAGGGGAGAAAGGACTTAATTCTTACTGAAATCGCTCTTGAGTAGTATTGGACTATCTATAAGAGTCTCTCAAACAATTTTTCTAGGAGTTTAGAATCTCATCGTCTCCTTGATGAATCTCAACCTCTCGCTCCTAGATAAGGACCTCAGCTTATATTCGTACTCTTTTTCTAAATCTCCAAGCTTAAAATGAGCGTATAGAGCTTCCCATACCTTCATCCCAACTTCTAGGGTCTCGTAATCGTCTTTCGTTACAAACCTCAGACCGTTAAATACCGCCTTGATACCCATTGCCTCCGGAGCCTTTTCGAGTTCTCCCTTTATGTCAGCTGTATGGACTATCTCCGCTATCCTATGAACATAGGGGTCATCTATAGAGTACTTCTCGACCATAACCTCGAATGTGCACTTGTTATCCCTATGACCGTACTCAACTCCCTTAATATCGAAGGGGATTCCTTGATCAGGCCTAAGTTCCTCTTCAGGCCAGTTTATAAACAGGAACTCCGCTTGAGGATCTATAAATCTCCTAATGAGCTAAGTAGAGGCCGTCCTATCGACACCGGGAAAGGTTGGGGTGACCCACCTCATCCATCACCTCGATAGTGCGCTAGGTTTACCTAAAAATGGCGTCTCTCCTAAAATTTCAGTGCGTGTCAGGGAATAAGGTGATATGGAGCAAACCTGAGCTGGTATGGTCCTGCATGGAACTACTCATCGTGATTCTACGCTCTAAAATGCTCTGCTATAGATTCTATGTTTTAAGCTTCCCCGAGATCTCCCTAAAAAGGGGAGAAGGGGTTAGCTCCCTCTAAATCCGTCGATTAGGAACGTTATATAGGAGAGGGCGACACCTAAGGACATGAGAATTAGTGCAGGTTCAACGAGCAGCGATAGCCAAGGGTTCGAGTAAGGATTGGGTGAGTAAGCTCCGGGCGGGTTTGCTAGCATGTAGAGGTTCAGAGAAGCAGTTGCGATGAGCATTCCCAATAGAGTGAGCCAACTTGAGATGGAAGCAAGTCTAGAGTTCCATTTCACCTGAGCAGTGTACAACAGGAGGAGCGTTATTCCCCAAAGCAGGAGGAGTATATGCCAGTGACCTATGTTGTAGGAGAGTTCTGCCCAGTCCCATACCTCACTCCTGAACTCCGGTTTGAAGAAGAGGGGCTTCCTGAGACTAATCGCTACTATAGCACCGGGTACAGCAACGAAGGCCCACGTCCAGATGTTTCCCAATCTCAATCCCCAGAGCAGAACACCCTTGGGATCTGAAAAGCTCTGTTTGAGGCTATAGCCCTTGGTCATAAAGGAAAGAAGGAGCGTTGCTGCAATTAGGACTAGGGCTGATGGCGTTATTATCAGATGGGCTATCTTACCGAAGAACCAGACCGAGTAGGAGGCAACTGCCATGATGATCTCGCCTATTATGACTAAGATGGCGGAGAGCTTGGTGAACCTGCCCTCCCTAAGTCCGAGGTACATGACCCCAAGGAGGAAAGCTACGGTAGTTGCAAGAGCTACCATCGCGTGAAGGTGACCCGTCATGGCTCTCCAGATCTCATTTTCCTCCGCAAGATCCGGATTAAACCTCGAGATAATTTTAGCCCCCTCAAACTCCTCCGCGAACTCCGGGTTCATGTAGCTACTTCCTACGTAAGCCCCCATGATCCCCCCACCTATGAGGAGGATCAGAGCCACTAAGATGGCCCAATCGATGAGATGCGAGGGTTTAAACCTCAGAAGCATAAGGAAGCCCGACGAGAAGAGGATCGCGAGGCCTGCAATGAACATTCCATGCCAGAAGAAAGTTCTGCTAGCGTATGAGTAGACCTGTGCGCCTAATACCACCATAAGCGTTCCGAGAAGCGTTAGGTTAAGGATGTCCCCTCCTACAAGGTCTCTCCTCATAGATCCCAGTACAGCTATCATCCCATAGAGGAGAATGGCAAAGATGGAGTGGTAAACATGGGCTATCCTTGCAAGGAAGAACTTCGCTCCCTCCTCATTAGGATCTATTATCTCAGCCACCCCTTTCTCAGGATTATATCTCGCTCCAGGGAGTTCCGCTGGAAGACCTATCGCTGCTCTCAGCTCCCTGAAGGGAGGGGAGAGGAAGACCCCCCATCCAACTACGATCACGCCTAGTGTTAGGGCAAGAATCATGTGAGTCCTAGGACTACTCATATCAACCACTCCTGTACAGATATATACCTGCAGACATTACAAAAGCTGAGAGGAAAAGCAACGGATGAAGAAGGAAAATCACAGTCTCTAGTGGAAGTAGAGGCCTCTTAACCATGAGGGTAGCTAGGGCGAGACCACCTATCGATATAAGAAGGCCCCCTAGTCCTATCAAGCTTGTAGCGCCGGAGCCTTCCTCTGAGCTGCCATGATGAGAGGGAGGAACGTTACTATGAGCCCTGAGATCGAGTGAAGCACCACCTCAGCCCCCGTGAAGAGGGGCTTATAGGTAGCTGAGCCCACGAGCATGAGTAGGAGCATGATGAATATGAACGCTACATATTGCCTCCAATACTTCGTTCCTAGGATGCCTGCAGCCATGAAAGCTGGATAGAGAGCGCCCACATAAGGAGTTATCGGAAGAGATAGAGCATCTAGCTTAAGAGCAGATAGTGCCGCAGCTATCATGAGAAATGAGATGCCTGCAATCACCCACATCACATATGAGATCTCTTTGGTCCTGTAATATTTCAAGAGAGAAACGATAAGAAGAGTTAGAGCTGACAGCAGGGTGACGAACTCCTCACCCGTAAACATGAATTCACCTTCAATTCATGGGCGATGGAACGGTTAAATTGATAGCCTAACATGTTAGGGTATGCCAGGTAAGGGTTCCGTTGAACTCACGTTCAAACTCGTAAATAGGGATTGTAAGGTGGCTAAAACGCTTAGAACGAACGGGATCGAGGAATTCAGAATTATAGGCCTGAGACCTATTGAGAATAGCATTAGACACGTTGTCGAGATTCGTGAAGGACCTAATACGAAGATTATGATGGTTGATTCAGAGGGGTGTGCTCTCTGCAAACTCCTTTCCTCCGAAGGGATCTTCCTGATTTCTGCTAGAATGAAGAACGATAATATGAGATGCCAGGTCGTCGTGAGGGACAGACAGGCATCTAGGAGAATGATTTCAAAGCTTAAGACTTTTCCTGGCTTCAAACTGCTTGCTATGAGAGGTGGAGGATCAATGCTCACCTCGAGGCAGGAAGAGGTCCTCCTCACCGCTCTAAGAATGGGATATTTTGACATCCCCAGGAGGATAAAGACTAGGGAACTAGCTAGCGTTCTGGGAATGAAGCCATCAACCCTAACAGAGATCCTCAGGAGGGCCCTTAGAAAGCTGATAGTCGAGCATTATGGGGAAATAG
>JAGGTZ010000122.1 GCA_021158805.1 Thermoproteota archaeon
GGGAGAATTAGGGATTAAAAACCCTTTGGGATTAAGTCCTCCAGTCATAGGGAAGGGTCATTAGGAGGAGCTTCCAAAGGGCATCATATACAGCAAATGCATAATTCATCCTATTTTTGGTCTGGCCTTTTGAGAATACCCTGACATCTTGGAGGCCGCCTAGAGACAGTATAACCTTTGCTGTCTCATTACCCACTATACCGAGCTTCCTTGGGGCAGGCATTAATCTAACCCTGACGGATCCAGAGGAGCCTGTTACGGTGGCGGGAATGGAATGAGGTCTCCCACACCCACATTCCCAAGACCCACAGCCCTTCCTTACCTTAACTATGTTCAGCTTCGCATTCCTTATGGCATCAGCTAGAGCTATCCTAAACTCCCTACCTTTGCCTTTTCCGACACCAACATAGTTCATACCATCTCCTACAGCAGCAACTATCCTTAATTGAGTAAGTTCGCCAGCATCTGTCTGTCTTTGAACTCTTCTTACCTCTATTATCTCCTCCTTGAGGCCAGGGACTAGTATGTCCACTATCTCTGGTTCTTGTATTGGTATTCCTCTCTTTAAAATCTCGTCTAACGTCTTTACCTTTCCTTCTGCTACTAATCTTCCTACTCTGGTCTTCGGGGTCCAGGTCCTTTCCAATTCCTCATGAACTTCCTCTGGGGACATTTACCTCACACTCCCATCATACTTTCATCTTTATTTAACCCTACTCCTCGCTCTTACCTTCTCGTATCTGAGACAGAACTAGCTCAAATGTCTCAGGGATTCTCTCCGGTTCTAAGTTATTCTTAATGTAATAGGAGAACTGTCTCTTATAGAATTCCTCATTCTCCTGCTTCAATTTAGTGGCCCAGGACGATATATGCTCTCCCTTTATCCTGTCCTCCTCGGGTAGTATCTCTGGAGAGTGGGGTACCTCTATTCCTGCATCTAAAGCTCCCTTTAAAGCAGCATACAGCCTAGACCCTCTCGTCGACGGGTATCTACCTAAGTCCAATACTGCCCTCTCAATACCTGCCTCCTTGGCCCTTAGTCCCGCTAAGTACCCTGTCAGGTAGGCAGACGGGAGACTTTTACCACTATAGGGCCATCCATATTTCCTTAGCTCCTTTGAGAAGGCGTAGGCAACTACCTCGTCACCTTCCTGCCTGAATTTAATGAATTGTACCACTATATACCTATTTGTTCTCCTTACGACCATTCTAGGCAGTCCACTTTTTAGAATAGCAAGTCTCTTAACGTAGTCCGTCTTTCCTTCTCTTCTCCTTCTGAACTTTACCTTATACCGACCAGATCTTGCCATTTCATACCTCCTCCTTGAGTACTTCTCTCTTGACGTAAGACCTGAGGTGCGCCACACTCTCAAATTTAGCTAATCCTCTGTAAAGATCTCTATAGGTTCTAGGATCTAGAATTCCCTTCTGTTTCATGATTTTGAGCTCTCTCCTTAAGGCTCTTACCTTATTAATCCATCTCCTCTTTCTAGGTATCTTAGCGTACTTTCCTCCCTTTCTCCTACCGGGTCCCCTCCTCTTTGGTCTCTCTCTAGCCCTTGCTCGGCTTACACCTTTTTTAGGGAGTATTTCTATTGCGCCAGATTTGATAAGCCTCCTGATGTCGCTTCTAGTTATGGCCTCAGTTATCTGCTCCACCTTCTCGGGGTTTATTTTGACCCTATCAAGCCCAACACCAGCAACCTTAGCAGCAAGCCTCTTCTGATAATCTATCTTCATTTAATCACCCATCTAATTAGCAAGTTTTATTCCCAACTTCGCGGCTTCCTGTCTTATCTCAGTTCTCTTTCTTTCACCAACAGTTCCCGCTATATAAGCTATTATATCTTTGCCGTGTTTCTCCACAGCATCTCTCAGGTCCTTCACATTGGATACGATAACTGGCTTAAGGCCTGAAGGGTGCAGCCCTCTTATAATATCTGGATTCTTGTAGCCTATTGTTGGGTGTTTTGGTCTACTCTTCAGTTTTAATCTCTGCTTGTTATCTATTCCCCTCGGTTTCCTCCAACTCTTAACTGCACCTAGCTTCCAGTACCTAGCGAGGTTTAGGAAACGCGGCTTTTTCTTCTTTAACCTATTCATAAGTTCCTTGTCGACCATATCACTTCACCACGTAAATACCATCCATAAATACCCTTGGATCCTTGTCCTTTATCTTAGTAGCCTGCCGTATATTGGCTGCTGTCTGACCCACGTCCTCCTTCGATATGCCTTCGATATATATTCTATCTCCCTCTACTCTGACCTTAGTATCGCCTACGATTTTAGCATACCTAGGGGCTCTCTCGCCCAAGAAGTTAGTTATCTTCACCATTTTTCTAGCTTCATCGACCTCTACTTTTATCGGAAAGTGCGCATAAACTATAACCATCTCCTTTGAGAAGCCCTCAGTTACTCCTTTCATCATATTCCTTATATGGGATGCGACTGTGTTTAGATAAGCTCTATGGAATTTCCTCTTCCCATAAACCCTAACCTTTATTGTGCCATCTCCCTTGATGATTTCGACTATCTCATCGTGGAAGGACTTTTCCAGTGTACCCTTAGGTCCCGTTACTGTGATTTTTGAGCCGGATACTTTGATATCTACTCCTTCTACTATAGGAACCTCAACCTCCTGAGCTTGTGTTATAACTCTGGGATATTTAGCCATAGAAATCACCTCTAGTAGCAGTACGCTAAGAGGACCCCTCCCAGCCCCTTCTTCTTGGCCTCCTTGTGACTCATGACTCCCTGGTTCGTGGATACAACTATTACTCCTACGTTCTCGGCCGGGAGATACATTTTCTCCCAATGTAGGTACTCGTCCTTCTTCACCGAAAATCTAGGTTTTATCACACCAGCTTTGTTTATTCTACCTTTTAACCTCACTTTATACTTTCCAGCCCTACCATCATCTATATACTCGAATTCCTCTATATAGCCCTCCTCCTGTAGTATCCTGAGAATCCTTCCTATTAACTTAGAAGCCACATTTATCACGGTCTCCCTCTTACCCACCCTTGAAGCATTGGTTAGAGCACTCATGGCATCCGCTAGTGGATCGAGTCTCGTCATTCCTTATCGCCTCACTCGTATTTCTTCCACCCCATAAGAGGAGCCACTTCTAGAAAGCACTGCCTGCATAGATACAGACCGTACTTCCTGATTATACCGCGTCCTACCCTTCCACATCTCCTACACACGTAGGCACCTTTTCCCTTGGCCCTCACTTTTCTCTTAGGTTTCGCCATTTGATCACCCTTATCATTCAGTATCGGACACCACTTCTAGCTTTAAGTACTTTTCCGCGAAGACGATAGCTTCCTCCTTTGTTAGTCTATGCCTTCTTGGTATCTTGCTCCTCTTCACCCTTCTCTTAGCTACCCTATATCCTGCCCTTCCCATGGTGACAATGACGTCCATCCCAAAAATGCCTATGTCCGCTTTGTATCTCACTCCCGGTATCTCTATGTGTTCTTTTATTCCAAATGCGAAGTTCCCAAACTCATCAAATGAGCTAGCCTTTATCCTCCTATCTACCGCGTTAGCTATCCTGTCCAATAGTTCAACAGCTTTTTTACCCCTTACAGTAACTGTAACAGCTATTGGTTCCCTCTTCCTAATTCCAAACTCTCTAATAGTCCTTTTTGCTCTTCTTTGAACAGGTTTCTGACCTGTCAGTTCTTCTAGCACTTTACCGGCTCTTAACAGGACCTCACCACTTTTTCCTACCGCAATATTCAATGTTACAGCCATAACCTTGGGTATGAGCATCGGATTCTTCTTCCACCTTTCTTCAACCTCAGTAAGCTCCACAACCATTTAATCACCTCATTTGACTTTTAGAGCTGGCTCCTCTTTCCCGACAATTATTATATTCTCCTTAGTCCCTCTATACGTTAATTCAGGATTTTCTAGGTCCTGTAGCTCTATAAACTCAGCGATTTCTTTTATCCTACCAATGTGGCCTGCCATTCTCCCTCTTACCATGGCACCAATAGTACCCAGCTCAAAGGGAAGGACTTCCTTGATCTCCTGGGAGGGGACCTCTATGAGTAACGAGTAACCCACTCGAATCGATTTAGCTAGCTCAGAATCTGGATCTAGTAAGAAGTTCCTCGCATCGTGGGAGGATATCTGTATTTTTCCACCCCTCACGGTCCTCTTTCCTGTCACCTTGACTATCTTACTACTTGACTCCTCCTCTGGGATCTCCACTAACTTAAGTAGCTTGTAAGGATCTGGAACAACTCTGTAATGCTTACCCATGTCAGGTATAGAGATTACATCCATCAGCCCTACTTGGAATTTGTAGTCGTATCTGGGCTTACCGTCAACCCATATCTTCTTCATGAAGATGATTCTTTTAGCCTCTCTAGCAGTGGTAGCTAGCCCTAAGATATCTCTTACTACTAGGAGTAGGGGAAATCCTCGGTCAAGTGGATGCGGGCCCGGTCTCGGCTTAACTACCCAAACCTTCTCCCTCTTAGCCACGGGCCAATATCCCGGAGCAGCCAGCCTCTTCAGATGTCTACTGCCTCCCATCTTACCCATTTACATCACTCCTCCTCTTCTTCTTCCTCCTCTTCCTCCTCTACCTCTTCCCTTACCTCTTCCTCCTCTTCGAGCTCTTCCTCTGGGACCCCTCTTCTCTCCAATATTTCCTTTCTCCTGTCATCACCTAGATTTAGTTTAACTATCTCGACCTTAGATGGATGTATTAGGACTGGGATCTCTGTACCATCTGCTTTCTTCCTGATGACACCTTTTACGGAGATCCTGTACTTCTCCCTATAGACCTCTAAGACTTCACCTTCAGAGCCCCTGTAGTCGCCTCTTAGAATCCTTACTTTATCCCCTTTTCTTATTGGGAGTGACCTTATACCATATTTCTCCCTAAGAGCGTCAGAGAGATGAGCCGACATTATCTTGCCTCTGTGGTGCAGGGGTGCATTGTAAAGGTACTTTCTCTGCTTACTCGGCTTATGAGACTTAGTCCTCATCATATTAGACACCTCACACTACCTGCGCAGAGACCGCACCTAGAGCAGGCCACCTCTCAATGGCCTCCTTGGCAATTGGTCCTCTGAATTCTGATCCCTTTGGTGTACCATCGTCATTAACTAGAACGGCAGCATTATCCTCAAATACCACCCACTGTCCATTTTTCCTCCGGTATGGCTTCCTCTGCCTGACAACTATAGCCTTCATCGGCTTATGCATGAGGTCATACTTCCCCCTCTTCACAACTACCGTAACCATATCGCCAACGCTCGCCGATGGTATCCGCCCCTTCCGTCCTTTATAGCCATGCACACCGATGATCATGAGTACCTTTGCTCCCGTGTTATCAGCGCATTTCAGCTTAGCCATTACGGGTAATCCTCGCGATATCTTCGGCTTTACACCTTCGACCTTCTTTCTTCTAGCTACCCTCGACATAGACCATCCTCAACACCAAGTGGGTCGACTGATATAAAAAAGGTATCTAAGGTTCTGAGCTGGGTTCCATGATAGAGGAGCTGTCCTCCTGATTCTCAATCAGTTTATTAATCTTGTACAGGTATCTGGCGTACCTTACACTCTTTCTCGCAATTTCAAAGAGTTTACCTTTATAGATTACCATATGCCTCACTTCGGATCCTGATCCAGTTACCTTCATGGCCTCCTCTAGTGCATGGTGAAGTTGGAGACAGTGGGGGCTCCCATCCACTGTTAAAACAGTGATCTTCTCTAATTTAACTCTAGATAGTATCGAGGCCAGTTTGAGGGATATTACATTTATGTGGTCTCTCTCAGGACATGCACTGAGACAGATTGTCTCCTCGCAGATGGAATTCACTAGGTCAGGCCACTCCGCTATTAAGCAGCTTCCCACTATAACTAGCTCTCTGCGCTCCCTAAGTAATTTAGATCCCGAATTTGTGGAGAGGAGTTCCATCACAGGCACAGTCACCCTGAATAGGAATAGTTATAAGAAATAAAGCCGAGTACAAGCCGCAAAGTCTAACGAGGTGTTCACTTTGTACTTAGATGCTCTAAAGTTCTTAGAGATAGTTTCGGGTGGCATTGGCATAGGGCTTGTATCCTCAGTAGCAGGCATAGGCGGAGGCACTCTAATGGTCCCCTTTATGATCCTCATCTTAGGAATAGATGCTAAAGTAGCCATAGCTTCGAGCCTTCTCACAGTTATAGTCACCTCAACCACGAGTTCCGCGGTCTACCTGAAAGAGAGATTGGTGAACTTGAAGCTTGCTCTAACATTAGAACCAACTACAGCCTTGGGAGCGATCGTAGGTGCTTTAATAACCATAAGTCTTCCCTCCATGACCGTGAAGAAGATTTTCGGGCTGGGATTGTCAATAATATCAATAATCATGCTAGTCAGAACATTCATTAGACCTAAGGAGGGAAAAGAGATTAGGAATTGGCCCTTTGGTATAGCTTCCTCGTTCATAGCAGGACTATCATCGGGTATGCTGGGGATCGGTGGGGGCGTACTTAAGGTCCCTATAATGAACCTAATAATGGATGTTCCCATAAAGACAGCAGTCGCTACCAGCTCATTTATGATAGGATTCACCGCCTCATCAGGAAGCATAGTCTACATACTCAGACAGTTAGTAGACCCTATCCTAGTAGTTGGATTTGCCTTAGGGATAATTCCTGGAGCTACTATTGGTGCAAAGACCCTGAAAAGAATTAAATCAAAGTATATCAAGGTGCTCTTTAGTATGATACTGCTATACGCCGGATTAAGGCTCTTGCTGTGAGGGGGATTTACTTGATCTACGAAACTCGCTCAGAGATCCTAAGATGGGGCATAATCTTGGGATTGTCTGTTCTCGTGGTAGCCCTCATACTGAGGTTCTCGGGAGTACCTGTACCTCAACTAGAGATGGCGGGGCTCCTCATCATAATAGCCACACCCATATCGTTCCTATTACTAATAATGGGAGAACACCTCCTAGCAGGGGATAGGAGAATAACCTTGTTAGCCCTACTGACCCTAGTCATGCTCGTGCTCTCTGCTATAGTATCCCTAACAAGATAGGGGATATCCCCTTGCAAACCAGCCAGATATCTTTAAGACGTAAAATCGTTAGCCTCTCGATAAATTCATTCTTCCAAGGGACAGCCTCCAGCTTCACTTTCTTCCTATTACAAGTGTATGCTATAGAGAATCTAGGCTTTTCTTCCTTTGAGATCGGTCTGGCAATCTCTCTAGGAGGATTTTCTTCTGCTATCACACAGCCAGTATGGGGTCGGATCGTAGATAGAACTAATAGGAGGATCTTGGTCTTCCTAGGCTTTATTTTATCTGGACTATCGGTCCTTGCAGCATTCAACTCTACTACAGATTTAGAATACTATCTGGCGAATTCCGCGTTGAACGCATTTTTAGGGCTGGCTAATACTTCTTGGCTCTCTATGCTAGGAGATTTAACTTTAATAGGGGAGAGAGGGCGTGTTTCAGGTGTAGCTAATGCCTTTACTACATTAGGAACTGGCCTATTCTCTCCAATAGCCGGTGCTATAATGGATATCTGTGGATATAACTTAGCCAGCATTGTTGGACTCTCGCAGTTCATCCTAGCGGCAACAACGATATATATCGTCCCCGAGCCGGAGCGGACCTTACAGGAAGAACCTTGTAGGGCGGAGACGGATTACGTTGAGGGTAGTTTTAGGCCCTTCCTAGTAGCTAGCATCCTATGGTCCCTCATATGGTCTGTTGCATGGCCACTCTTCTCAGTCGCCCAAGTAAAGCTATATAAACTGTCTAAAGCCGAGATAGGCTTCATTGGGTCAGTAACTAATGCAACCAGGCTTGTCTTACAGCCTATATGGGGATATGCTGCCGATAGGATAGGGAGGAAGCCCTTGCTCATACTCTCGCCGATATTTGCCTCAGCAATTCCATTATCCTATGCAATAGGAAGCAACTTATGGCACATTATAATTGGTGCAGCAATCGGGACAATAGGATTTTCCATGTATTTCACGGCTTCCCCCACATACCTGTTAGACTCGTCTCCTTCATGGAAGAGGGGGAGTATGGTCTCCACGTTTAATGCGATGATCTCGTTGACAAACTCTGTAGCTCCCCTCATAGGAGGAGGTATAGGTGAGGCGCTGGGAATTAGACAAAGTATGTTTATTTTTGGAATTATGAGAGTGGTCTCTTCGGTGTTGTTCGTGAAAATCCCAGAGACATTAAGGAGAAACTCGTTTCCTAAGTAAAGAATCTAGGACCGAACTTACATCGTCCTTAACGGCCTCTATCCCCTTATTAGCATCGATTGTTACTAGAAGGTTCTTTTTAGCATAGTATTCTACTAGCGGTTTAGTCTCCTCATTAAACACATCTAGCCTCCTCAGTATCTTCTCATAATGGTCATCCTCTCTCTGATAGAGAGTACCTCCGCACTCACATCTCCTCACGTCGGGAGGAGGGTCGTAGAATATGTTATAGGACCTTCCACATTTTTTACACATGAGGCGGCCCATTATCCTCCTGAGTACAGCTATCTCATCCACATTGAAGTACAATACTGCTGTTAGCTCAGCGTTATTCTCTTGAGTAAATTTATCGAGCCACTCAGCCTGGTTCAGGTTTCGTGGAAAGCCATCTAAGATAAATCCTTCCTTGACCTCTATTAACCTTTTTCGAAGTACCTGGTAGACTATCTCATCTGGAACCAGTTTTCCCTCAACCATGTAGCGCTTGATCTCCCTTCCTAGCTCTGTTCCTTTGTGAACCTCCTCCCTCAGTAGATCGCTCATTACTAGCCTAGGCACGCCAAACTTCTTGGATATATACACGCCCTGAGTGCCCTTTCCGGCCCCTGGTCTGCCGAGTAGCACTAACCTTAGCATGATCGGCACCCAGCCTATGATAAGTTAAATATTATAACCATATTCAGCTGGGTCATCCGTACCATTATAAGAAACATGGTTCTCCAAAACCATATGAAGGACGAAGATATGTTCTCATTCTTGATGGAGTTGGTCAAAATAGATACAAATGCTAATGAGAGGAAAAACTACTGGAATATAGCTAGGGTCATAGAGAAGAAGGCGAAGGAAATTGGACTTAATACGTATATCCATGTACACAGGGACGATAAAGGAGAAGTCCCTAATGTGATCGCCTGGGCCGATCTTGGAGCTGATAAGAACCTAGTATTGTTGTCTCACTATGACGTAGTCCCAGCAGGAGGGACATGGAGGCTTGGAGATAAGACATTCGAGCCGTTCGATCCTTTA
>JAGGTZ010000190.1 GCA_021158805.1 Thermoproteota archaeon
GCCTAGCCAAGGTTATCGTTAGGCCTATGAGGAATTCCGACATTCCCAAGTCCGCTAGGTAGAGGACGATGAGAGATGTAGCTAGGTAGAATCCCATGTTGAATGTCGATGTTATGGCAGATAGCCTTGCAACACCCTTCATTTAGGCCCTTGCTGGATTGGCGATTTAAATAAAAACTCTTTACGAAATGATTGTCCATTCTCATGGACGGAACCGGGCTGGACTTCAATAACATCCCTCAGTATTGCGTGGTTGAAGATGCTCTTCTAATAACTGGTGCCAATCCGCTCCAGAAGTTCCGATCTGTAGGACTCAACTCTAGTTGAGCTACCTTCTCATGAGAGAACTAATGAATCATGAGGGGAAGACTGAACTAAATACGCGGTGACTGCTTCAAAACCTACTTCGAACCTCTCGAGAGGATCTTCACCCCCAGAGCGCATAGGGGAATTCTAAAGCTACTAGTGAGCACACCCTTTAACCTTGACTTAGAATCGGTCGAGCGGTTGGTATTCTCAAGGATTTTAAACAACCTTCGCGCGCCAGTTGATCTACTCCTCTCCAGCATGGGGCACGATCTATTAGATTGATACCTCATTTCAACCCGTTTTTTAGAGGCCAAAGGCCGCATGGTAATGGATGCTGGCTTCTTCCAGTTAAAGGTAGCTTCAGAGCTAATAGGGACCTTAATCTGCGCTAGAATAATTCTCTTAACTCTCCTGCCCGCTTATATGGTACCGCAAACCGACTAAGCTCTGATTTAGGGTTAAAGGACTAGCCTAAAAATCAAACCGCGATCGTTCCAATCAGAGCTCACTCAATGCCGACTTTATATATTCATCCTCTGCAAACCATCACCTTCGCAGCCAAAACGAGGTAATTGGCAGGCCCGCGATCAACCATCCGTTATTAGGTAAAACCTTAATAGGTAAACCCTCCTAAGGTTTACGAGGTGCGATGAGCGATTACGTCGTCGTAGCTACTAAGGTTCCGCGCAGGCTTAAGGATTTAATGGACGAACTTGGCATCAAGCCCAGCCCTATTATGAGGAAGGCCCTTGAGGAGGAGGTCAGGAGGAGGCTCCTAGAGAAACTGGAAAGGAGGGCCCTAAAACTACGTGAGAAGTTGCCTGAAATACCTGATGAGGAGATAGCTGAGTTAATTCGTGAAGACAGGGAGAGATAATTTTGAAGTACGTTTTCGACGCATCTGCCGTCACAAACCTCGTTAAGAAGGGAAACTTGAGGGTTTTAAGCCAGGGATGCACTCTTGACCTAGCGCTATACGAGTCGCTCAATGCTCTGTGGAAGGAGCACCTGCTCCTGAAAAGACTGGACGAAGATATGGTTAAGGAGTATAAGAGCATAATTGCGGAGATCTTTAGCGTAATAGAAGTGAGGAGCATAAGGGGATTGGAGGATAAGGTGTTTGAGAATGCGGTTAAATATAAGATAACGGTGTATGATTCCTCATATTTGACATACGCTGTTGAAAACGATCTCATACTAGTGACTGACGATAAAAGGCTCTCAAACAAGGTGAAGGGAATAGTAAAGGTAAAATCTACGTCTGAAATCAGCATGGATGCCTTGCCCTCGTAATTAGAAATGAACACTTGCAGTCTCACAGGCTCCCTAACTACACGAGGGTAGCCCCGATTTTCCCTCCTCATTCAAGTTATCTATCGCCATGAAGGGCTACACCTAGGTATTATCTAGGCTATAGAAAAGATACAAGCAATCACAACAACCGATATGAGCACGGCGAAGATCGCGCTGAATTTGAGCCCTCATACTATAGATTCAATGAGTTAATCGAGCTCCAGAGAGAAGTAATGAGGCTCCGATCGAGGTCTTAAGATGACTTAGATGGTCCCATAGCTCTCCCCATCACCTCTCAAGTCCGAGCATCCTATCCTAAGGCCATCCCTCCTAAGTAAGGCGAGAGAGGCAACTCCCATCCTTGAAGGATATTCCACCTTCTTTAGCCTCAATCCAAGGGTGAGAGATGCCCTCTCGGATTCAAGTCCCTCCTCCGACACTAAAGTACCGTCACCAAGATCTGCGTACGCCCTAGGATACTCTATTGATTCCTGAGGATCCATCCCATAGGTCAGCAGGTTGCCAGCAAGCCACCAGTGAAGTTGAGGCCTGAAGTGACCACCTGAGGTTCCTATAACGTATCTATCGCCCCTGTGATCAATGAGAAGTGAGGAAAGTGTGTGGAAGGTCCTCTTCCCAGGTTCGAGCCTGTTCACATGGTCCTCAGCTAAAGAGAAACTCGATCCTCTGGAGTTGAGCGGGATCTGGTAAGTTGGCTCGGTGAGACCGGATCCAAAGGCGATGAAGAGGCTCTGTATACCGGCAACTATGTTACCCTCTGGATCTATGATCGCGAAGAAGGTAGTATCCCCCTCCCTGCTCCTCCTTGATCGTTCAACTGGAGCTTCGAGTATGGAAGGATCAAGAAGCTCCTTCCTGCTTATTTGCATGTAGGCTGGATCTGTTATGTACCTGTCCCTCACAGAATAGGCTATCTTTGCAGCCTTCACCATGCTCACGATCCTATTCCAGGAGTTAGGTAGGTCTAGCTCACTACCCTCGGTGAGCATCATCATGTGGAGCGTTGTCGCCCCCTGAGTAGGAGGGGGCATCTCGTAAACATCACAGCCCCATATCTTGGCCCGGAGGGGTTCGCCCATCCCAGCGTGATAGCTCAAGAGATCTTCCTCAGATAGGACACCTCCCCTCTCCTTCACATAGCTAGCAATCTTAGAGGATATGTCACCCTCGTAAAATTCTCTTGGATCTTGGGAGATGATCTCAAGGGCCTTGGCGAGCCCTTCGAACTTCGCACGGGTGCCTTGCTCTTTCAAGCGCAGGTAGACGGAGGAGCCGGGATCCATTGAAAGTAGTGACTCGTTCGATCTCACAGCCTTAGCCAGGCTTTTGGATACAGGAAACCCCCTCTCAGCTAGATCCCTTACTTTAAGCACTAAATCGCTCCAGCTCATCCTCCCAAAATTCCTCCACATTAGGTGGAGGGCATCTACCATTCCAGGCACTGTTATGGAAAGGGGGCCTCTTTGTGGCATCTCCCTGTAACCCCTCTCGATCAGCTCCTCCCTTCGAAGCGAGAGTGGGGAGGGTCCGGAACCATCTATAAATGTAACTTCTCCCTTCATCATGACTAAGGCGAAGAAATCCCCTCCCAATCCACCGAGATGAGGCAGGAGGACGGAGAGGGAGAGAGATGCTGTGACAGAGGCATCAACAGCATTTCCCCCTTCCTTCATTACCTCAGCTGCCAGAAGAGATGAGAGATAGTGCTCGGTTGAAATCACCGAGCCATAAGACATGAAAGGATGTCTGTACATCCTTTCTTCTCCTACCAGTTAAAATAAAAGATAGTGCCTTCAGGAATGGGTGTAAAGTCAGAGCAAAGAGTTCGTCCCTTGACCAGATGTATAGATGTCCCTCCTGATAATAGCAGATAGAATTCATGAGTACCTATGGGAGATCATTTACCTAGAGGTGGGAGGTGATCGTATATACCTCCAGCGAATTGCATTCCTTCCTAGGCAAGCGTGTTAACTCACAGCCACCTAGATCCTCCGTTCACGGCTATCTCATTGGAGGATAGGTTTTAGAGATCCATTCTATTGTTAGAAAGTGGAATTGGATGGAAAGCAATGACTCCTAGAATTGAGGGCATTTAACCTCTCATGACAGAGAGAGCCAGTCCTAGGGCCACTAAGAGCGACCCGACTATATCCCTTGCGGTAATCCTGTCTCCCGACAGGTGAGCTGCTATCTGAGATGTAGGAGGACCTAATGCCGTGGCTAGAGTTGCAATTGTCACGCCAACTACCTTGACCGCGAAGTAGTACAAGGGAAGTCCAACTCCTATGCCTAACAGGCCTCCAAAA
>JAGGTZ010000230.1 GCA_021158805.1 Thermoproteota archaeon
GAATTCCACAGCCTTATATATGGCTGAGTCCTGCTTAAGTTTCCCTATAATGTGAAGGATGATGTCCTTAGCCATCACACCAGCTCTGAGCTTCCCTTCTATGTCTATCTTGATCACCTCCGGGACCCTAAACCAAAGCTCTCCAGTTAACATCGCAACAGCTAGGTCTGTAGCACCCACACCGGTTCCAAAAGCACCAAAGGCACCATGCGTCGTTGTATGAGAGTCTGTAATTATTATGAGCATGCCGGGACGGACTAGGCCTGCTTCAGGCAGGATCTGGTGACAAACTCCTGCGTCTATGTCAAAGAGGTACTTGATGCCCTGCTCCCTAACGAAGTCCCTCATGGCCTTTTGGTTGCTAGCTGCCCTTATTGTAGGCGGAGGAGCGTAGTGATCGAATATGAAGGCTATCTTCTCTGGATATTTTACCTTCTTGCCCCCCATTTCATAGAACGATTTTATGACTTGGAGGTAGAGGTCATTTACTGCCGCGAGATCTACCTTACAGTTAACTATCTCTCCCGTATGGACCTTATCCTTACCAGCGTGATCAGCCAGTATTTTCTCTATTGCATGCATCATTGGCTATGGATAGCAACTTTATAAAAATAGCTTAATTGATGATCTTTAGCCACACCAAGCTTTTTAGAGATAGGATCTTGATAGAAGAATGGTTAAATAAGTCTTGATAGACCGCGCCTCCCTACTTTCTTATAAAAAGTTTAGGAAAGTGGATGCACCAAGAAATAGCCAGCTATTAGCAGTAGATTCAGGAAAACGCCGGCCAAGAGTACTAGTATTGCCGTACCCTCTAAGAGCTTTAGCCCTCCCAAATTGAAGATGGATGTTAGTACCGTAGATAGTATTAGAGTCACTCCCATGACCGACCCAATGGTGACCAAAGGCCATTTTCAGAGCATTGTAGACTGCCTTGTTCTCTTCCTTTACTACAACTAGCACTCCACTAAATGTGGATGCTATGAAGAACGGTAATTATTGGTATAATTCATATATACCATGTTAAATTAGGTTAACCTAGTCTAATGTAAATAATCTAGCATTAGTATTATTGAGGCTAATGAATCACTTGGCGACAGCACTGGCATCCAGAACTATCACAATCATTTGCGATCTCTTTCCCTTCGAATAATCTTAGAGGATTCTTCTTCCAAAACTGCTTTGCTGGATAGCTCCTCCATAACCCTGATAGCCCATTTCGTCTCCTCTTCCTTAACCCTCCTTCTAGGGCTTCCCTTATGACTTCACTTATGTTAATTCCGTATTCCTTCGCCTTCTTCCATAGCTCCTTCTTGACCTTAGCAGATACCGTTACGCTCATTCCTACCTGTACTTTCTTACCAATGAGTAATACATAAACTTGCCTACCTAATAGTAGAGCTGCTGCATGATACACTACTGCTCTCTCATCTCCTTTCCTTGTTGGTTCGCAAAGGAATTAATTGATGAGAAGAATATCAGCATCGTTAGAAAGGTTGGGAAAATTGTCTACTAGGCACTGGAAATCTGGATAGCTCGCAGCACTTCATTAAGCTATAGGTAGGAAGTGATGTGAGATAGCTGTTGTGGTATCCTCTCCAATGCTCTTCTCATCACTTTCTCGAAGCTTTTCTCATCGTGTGGTCTTCCTTTATCCAAATCTATCCTTATTTCGGGCCATATTTCTCTGTAATCATCTTTCAACTCTTTCAGGAGGAAATCTCCTCTGAACCAATTGTTGGATACGGGAATTAATCTATATAAGGTCCTGCGCCACGCTTCTAGCATCGTAAACGGTCTTAACATGAACTCAGATGCCGAGAAAACCTTACATTTACCCTCCCCAATTCTCTTGAGGGATTTGAGCCACTTAACTCCTTCATCGCATCTCATGAGGTGATGATCAACTACGAGACTTCCACACGAATTTACCAGTTTTGATACCCTTAAGAGGTAGCGATCCACATACTCCCTGCCCGATCTGTAGAGGGAAGGGCCATCCGATATTATAAAATCCGGATTTATCCTCTCGACAGCTCTGATCACTTCCCAGCTGGAAATATCCGCATCTGAGAGATGTAATAAGGTCCTATCCTTCCTCACGATGGTACCTAGGACCATGATGTTCGATCTCCCCGTATGGGGAAAGGGGCCAATAAACTCCAGTAGACCATCTCCCACACCCGGTTCAGCTTCAATTATCTGGTCACCGAACTTCCTCTTTAGTGCCATGAACCTCACCCTCTCTATCCCTCTACAGAATTTCTCAGCCTTTACCCAAATTCTAGCACTACTGTTGGGAGGAAGCTCCTCTATTCCCAGTTGAAACGGATTTGGATTCGGTAGAGGGGTATGATCCCCATGAAGGTGGCTTATAATTATATCCTCAGCATTTTCCCATGCTCTAATTATCTTACCTTTAACCTCATCCCCAACAACAGCCTGAATTGGGTGAGGGTGAAGATTATAGCGGGAGAATCCCAACGCTACCCCCGGATCTATTAATATCCTACCTATGGATGTAGAGAGGCCCCTGACTCCAAGGGTCTCTGTTCCAAGTATCTCTATCTCCATTCCCTCGTTATAATCCATTATCAACTTAAATGGATTTGCCTCTACACTTAGTTAAGCGGCATAATAGTATGCTCTTTCACACTATCAGGAGAGACTGGAATGTGAATCAATGCCTTCTAGCTACCAGATAGGCCTCTATGAACTTTCCTCTGTAAATGGGTCTACCTAGTGGAATTGAGATATGAGGGGAGTTCCCATCGATTATTATTACTACTATCCGCGAACTATTAGCCTCCTGTGGTGATCGGACAGCTTTCAGATTCATCGCCTGTACCCAATAAAGGAGCTTGGGTGATGGGACCACTAAAGAGTATCTGTCCCCTAGGTGATAGGTCAAACCTTCCAGCTCCTTATATTCCTCTAGAGAGATGCTTGGCCTTATTGCGAAGGATTGAGATAGGACTAGAGGCAATAATAGGCCGAAAATTATCAAAGTTACTACCACAGCAATTTTGGGATCCCTGATTTCTCCTATCACTATTCCCAAGATCAAAGGGGCAAGTACTGCGGTCATGAGATCGAATCTCCATAGGAAGTTACCTGGGTTGAATGGGAAGGCCAAAGCTAGTAGTATGAGGGATGAAGAGAGGAGGAATTCCTTAGCAGGACGAGATGTTCTTATCGAGAGTATAAGTCCAGCAAGGGCTATCGTAATGGAATATATTATGTCGAGTATCCCCCTCTGCCCGCCTTTCATGGGCTTAGTAGGAGGTTTAGCTACAGGTCCTCCTGGCCTCCTTAATACAAGCTCTTGTAGAAAAGCTATTCCCTTGTAAGGATCTCCTCCCATGATATTTGTGGTAAAGCCGAGGGAGAGTAAGGCTAAAGCGAATATAAGGGGAAGTGAGAGCATCTTCAGTGACTCTTTATCCCTTATATGGAATAGGAAGGCTAGGAATAAGATGGCCATAGCTACTCCAAAGTCTAGGACGTGAGTTAGCCCTGTGAGTACTATGAATAGGGAGGAGATAAGTGAGAACCTGAAATCTCTCCTCTTAATTGAGAGATAGGCAAACAGGAGGGTGAAGGAGAGAAAAGTAAGGCCCATAGCGTTCTTTATGAGATCCATGCTCATTCTGACCATCCAAGGGTTAGCGACGTAGAAGATGGAGCCAGCTATTCCCCCTATCTCGTTGGTCATTTCCCTGATCAGGTAGTAGATGGCGAAAGCCCCTAGCAGTGTTACAAGAATAGATCCAACTTTAATGCCAGTCATGATATCTCCTAGAAGTAAGGAGAAACCTGTAAGTATGTAGAAGGCAAGAGGAGGGTCTTGGTAGAGCAAAGTGCCTTTCCTTAAAATGCTGTTCACTTGGACGTAATAGTAAGGGCCATCTATACCATAGAGTAAGGGTGTCGAGAATTCCTTCATCTCATAGAGGATGAATGCCAAGATTACCACTACAGAGACGATTATAAGCCCCCTATCCCTCAAATTCAATTTTCATCCACCCGAATCTAGAACAAATCAATAAAAGGATGCATGATGAAACGCGTTGGAACAGAGCTGATGGTCTCAGTCAGCGAGCTCCCAGTGATGTAAAGAGAGGAACCTACTATTAATTCAAGCCTTCTTAGCAAGCTGAAGTCATAGGAGCTTAAAGATAAAAGGCTCATAACACTTCATTTCATTATCGTTTATGCGTAAAACATATATTGATAACAGTAGCTGTTAACAAAGAGTGTTAAACATGAGCTCTGTGATAGGGATAAGGGTCCCAAAGAAGTTGAAGGAAGATCTAGAGAAGCTGGGCATTAACTACTCTGAAGAGGTGAGGAAATTTCTGGAATATCTTGTGAGAAAAAAGAAGGCAGAAAAAATATTGAGGGAATTAGAGGATTTAGAGAGGACAATTGGGAGAATTGAGGGAAATCTATCAGTAGAGTTTATACGAGAAGATAGAGAAAGAGGATGAGCATGTCCGAAGTTGTGGTTGACTCTAACATCCTCGTGAAATGGTTCATCCCGGAAGATTATCATGAAGAGGCGAAGGCTCTTCTAAAAGATCACCTCCATGGTAACGTAGTTGTGGTGGTTCCATGGTACGCGTTGCTAGAATTCGCCAATACGTTGAGGAAGTATGTGACTAAGAAGATAATCGGTATGAATGAGGTACTCGCTATTTATAGGCTTCTTATAGAGTCAGCTCCTCATTTTATTGAGGAGAAGGAAAAGCTTGTGAGCAAGGCACTTGACTACTCGGTACGAAGAGGAATTACTGTCTATGATGCGTATTACATCATAATTGCGCAAGAGCTTAATACAGTAATGTACACTGCAGATGAGAGGCTCCTCAGACAGCTTGAGGGAAAGGAGCAATTGGTAAGACATATAAGAGAGTATAGTATAGATAGAGCAGATTGACTAAGGAATGATTAATGAAATGACTTTATCCCTCCCACCAAACGTGGGCATGACAGTGTCCATTTGGTTGCCCCCAAGCTGCATAAGGTTTATCCATGGGTGGAAGCCTTACTAGAATGAATGTTTTAGTTCCATTTATAACTCCACTCCAAGAGAGTGAATCATTAGTTTCATTGAACTTGTTGTCTATGAAATCTAAACCGAGAGGCCTGATTAACCAACCAAATTCGGCGGTGTAGGAATCATCGCTCTTGTACACAAATCCCTCTACGTCA
>JAGGTZ010000027.1 GCA_021158805.1 Thermoproteota archaeon
GCTCGAAGGCATTAACCACATCAGTGACATATATAAAATCCCTAGTCTGGGTTCCATCTCCGTATATGATGAAAGGCTCCCCTTTCAGAGCTGCCCATACCATTTGAGAGGCTACATTAGCGAATCTCCCTTTGGGTCTCTCGTTTGGTCCATAAACACTAAATAGTCTCAATCCAATACTCTTAACGCCATAAAGGTCGTAATATACCTTGGCCAAGCGCTCTAACCAGTATCTGGCCTCTGTATAGAAGTCGGTCGGGAAAACAGCCATATCTTCCCTATGGGGAGGGTCATGGCCATTGTATAAGGAGGAAGTCGATGCATAGACAATCCTTATACCTTGCTTCCTAGCGTACTCGAGGACCTGGACGGCATCTCTTATAACTTCCGACAGTAGAGATGGATTCTCCTTATACATGGGACTGGAGGATGGCATCCCAAGGTGAAAAATCACATCGACGCCTCTCACGTTTATTATCTCAGAAGAATTACCCCTTATAATCTCCGCTCCTCTCTCAGCGAGAATATCAGCCATCTCCTGCGATCCTGTAGAGAAGTTGTCAATTACAATAACATCCATTCCTTCGCTCAGGAGCTTAGCGGCTAAATTACTCCCTATGAACCCTGCTCCTCCTGTCACAACTGCCTTCATGATACCACCTAAAACTAGGGTATCTAATTAAAAAAGCTAGAGGAGGCTCAGGAAGCCTCCTTTATGGATTCGATAAGATCATCAGTCATTTTATCTGCTTGTTCAGCGCTGACAGAGAGAGGAGGCTCTATCCTGACTACATTACCGAACATGCCACCAGTTCCTATTATGTAACCCTTCTTGAACATTAGATCCTTGACCTTCTTAGTTGCCTCTGGATTCGGTTTCTTACCCTCCTTAACGAGCTCAACTCCAATGAAGAGCCCTCTGCCCCTAACCTCACCAATTATGCTCAGGGAGGAGTCCCTCAGCTTACCCATTATTAATTCACCCACTTTGAGCGCATTCTCGTGGAGCTTCTCCTCCAAGAGAACCTCTATTCCAGCAAGACCAGCAGCACAGGCAACCGGATTGCCTGAGAATGTGACGTTATGATCTCCTGGCTCCCAGGCGCTATCAATTTTCTCTGTGGTTATAGTGCCTGCCAGAGGAAGACCTGCTCCTAGCGCCTTACCCATAGTCATTATATCTGCGTTTACGTTATCCCACTCGTGGCCGAATATCTTACCAGTTCTACCAAATCCGGACTGAACCTCATCGACTATGAGGAGTACATCGTTCTCCCTAGCTATCTTCTCAAGCTCCTTTAACCATCCATCCGGAGGAACTATTATTCCACCCTCGCCCATCACGGGCTCCATTATTATGGCTGCTACGTTCTCAGGACCTAGGTGATATCTTATATACTCATCAACCTTCTCTAGTGTATACTGCTTACATGTCTCCTCATCACCTGGGAACCTGAAGCAGTAAGGTGACGGGAGGTGAACTACCCCGGGGTAGTTTGCAAAGTGGCCTAATAACCTCTTGTACTTCCTTTCATGAGTTAAAGTTAAGGTCAAAGCTCCCCTTCCATGGAATGCGTAGTCAAAAGCTATTACATAAGCTCCTGTCTTACCCTGCTCCTTAACGGAGTACTTCTTAGCTAATTTTATAGAGCCCTCTACGGCCTCGGTTCCACTATTTGCGTAATAAACTTTCTTAAGGTCGCCGGGTGAAATCTCAGCTAACTTCTTGGCGAGCTGCAATGCAGGGACATTGTAGTATATCATACCAATGTGAGCTATTTTCTCCATTTGGTCCTTGACTGCCTGAACGATCTTTGGATGGGAGTGGCCGTAGTTTATAACGCCGAAGCCTGAGAAAAAGTCTAGGTATCTGTTCCCCTTGCTGTCCCATATCTCTATACCTCTAGCCCTCTCAAGAACAATTGGGTACACAATGGGATATGCTTTCTGTAAATACTCTTTACCAATTTCTTCGAGACTCAATAAACCACCCTGTGGTTATACTCAATAGCTTAGTGATAAATGTTAACTGTAGTTCTCATTAGGAAATGAAGCGAGGTAAGACTGCGATATTAGGCAGTTTAGGGAGGTATTACCTAAAAATCACTTTATTATTCCCAGGTAAAGCTTAGCGAACTGTGGGTGTTCTAACAATTCTTTCGCATTGCCCTCAAATCTCATGGTACCACTCACTAGTAAATACCCCCTATCACCAATCTCCAGGGCCCTCTTAGCGTTTTGCTCTACTAGAATTATTGTCTGTTTGTATTCATCCCTTAGTTCAACTACCTTATTTAGAACCTGTTTCACGAGTATAGGAGCTAGATCCGTTGTCATCTCATCCAGCATGAGGATCTTGGGCTTCCTCATTAGGGCCATGCCTATGGCAAGCATACGTCTCTCCCCGCCACTTAGAGTCCCAGCCTTTCTATTTCTGAACTCTCTCAATCTTGGAAACATATCTAAGACTTCCTCTACTCTCTCAGGAACCTCCTCTTTAGGAAGTAGGTAACCCGCTATCTTCAGATTTTCCTCCACACTCAGACCAGAGGCCACATTTCCTAATTGAGGTAAATAGGCTATACCCATCCTGGCTTTCTTATATGCGGGCACCTTGGTTATGTCCTGATCCTCAAATAGTACTTGGCCCTTGTGTATCGTGGCTATACCCATAATGCTATTTAGTAGGGTGGTCTTTCCAGCCCCATTAGGCCCAACTACTACTGTAATCTCGCCCTCTCTAGCCTCAAAATTTATGTCAAATAGGACTTCTAACTTACCATAGCCTGAGTATAAATTCTTTGTTTCTAGCATGGCCATGGGATCACCCTATATAGATCTCGATCACCTTAGGATCATTTTCCACATCTTTAGGCGGTCCCTGGGATATTATCTTGCCCCTATCCATTACATAAACGTAATCCGCGAATGGTAGGGCTACATCTATCCTGTGCTCGATGAGGAGAAAGGTAACATCCCACGTCTTCCGTAGATTGCTTAAGTAGGTGAGTATGTCGCCTGCATAAGCAGGATCTACACCACCAATGGGCTCATCTAATGCTATAAGCTTTGCACCTGTAGCAAGTGCCCTAGAAACCTCTAACATCTTAAGCTGACCTCCTCCCAGCTTATAGGACTCTCTGTCCCACATGTCTTCAAGACCAACCTTTCTAAGAATCTCGAAGGCTCTCTTGACATTCTCTTCTTCTTCCTTTATCCAAAGGGATTTGATGGGGGCCTTTAGTGGGTTCTCACCGCTGTGGCTCATGGCAGCTAGAACATTCTCTAAGACTGTGAGCTTAAGGAAAGGCATGGGTATTTGGAAGGTCCTGACAAATCCGGCCTCATAGACCTTGTGAGGCGGCCATCCCGTTATATCCATACCATTGAAGATGACCTTGCCCTCATCAGGTTTGAGCACACCGGTGCATGTGTTGACGAATGTCGACTTTCCCGCTCCATTCGGTCCCATTAACATAGTCATGGAGTTCCTCTTGACTTTCAGGGTGACGTGATCGACAGCCACTAGACCGCCGAATCTCTTCGTAAGGTTCTCTGTCTCAAGTATGAACTCATCCTTCATTTCAGTGCTCATCTTCACCACCAACTAGGCTCCATGAGAGAAGCATAAATAATAAGGTTTTCACGATGGGCAACCAATTGAAGATCTGCTTTTTGGAAAGAGGAACTGGAATTCAACTCAATTACGTGCTTTTTTAAAGACAACCCTCTAATATCATTAGTAGAAAAATAAGAGGGGAGGGAAGACTCTACCCCTTGCCCAAGAGCTGAAGGAACCAGTCTTCCCAAGTCAGGGTGCTGGTCTTCCAGTGGTAGATACCAACAAGTTTCCATTCATACTTGCCGTTGGTGGGCACGGGCATCCAGAATAGGTAGTCAGAGTAAGCCCTATCGCCGTTCTCATTGAGCTCGAATGTACCGGTAGCACCCATCCAGCGCTGGACTACACTCGGAAGTAGTTTAGCTACAGCAACAGGGTCATAAGAGTCTACGAGTTCGAGGGAAAGAGCGACCGCCCAGAGAGCATCGTAAGAGGCGTAAGTATAGCTTTCAGGTAACCTACCTAGCTCCTTTTTAACGGCCTCAGCAACCCTTTGCTGGAAGGGTGAAGGTGCACCAAATATGGGGCTTACGAACTTGGTCTCATAGGCGAACTTAGCGACATCCTCATTAGTTAGTACATCGCCTAACAGGGCGGTTCCATCCGAGCCGACCCAATGTACCTTCTTCAATATGTCATACTGGGCAGCAGCAGTAGCGAATTGCACATACTCACCAAACGCTACGAAGTACACACCGACCTTATCTGCGCCGTACTTATTGACAAGTTCTTGCACGGCACTGGCAAGCTGAGAAGCAACAGCGGTGAACTCGGCAGCCTGTGGATCGTACTTTATACCTTTACCGTTGCTCTGTCCCCAGACCTCTCCTTGCTCTCCATTCTGCTGCAGAAGTTTCTTAAAGGCCTCTTCTTGAGCCTTAGTGAGGGCATCGCCCCAAGCGTCGCCTCTCCAAACTTGGACTATGTATCTAGCCCCCATATCGTATAGGGCCTTAGCGGCTGCAGGGCCTTGGAACTCATCAGTTGGACAGAACCTGTATATCATATCGTTCGGTATGGCCAAGGCGGGAGAAGTGGAACTTTGGGATATAACAAGCAGTTTGTTGGAATCAACATAGCTCTTAAGTTCCTTCACCGCAGCGCTGCTCATCGGACCTATGAATATCTTCACACCCCTAGCGTGTAGAGCTTGAAGCTTATCAAGTGCCTGCTTCGGGTCAGTAGCGGTATCCTCGTAGAATACTTTTATCCTCCAATTCTCGCCCCTAGCAGCAAGCCACTCATTTATCTCCTTCTCGGCTAGCTTAAGGGCAACCTGGTTATTCTCCCCGAAGGAAGACAGAACTCCGGTTAGAGGAAGTAATGCACCTACGTATACATCGCCCTGTAAACCAGCCCCTCCACCAGCTTGTACGGTCTTAGTTACGGTAACAGTTTGGGCTCCAGGACCACCAACGGTCTTAGTTACGGTAACAGTTTGAACGCCCCCACCGGCGCCACCTGCGAAGTAGCCTACCACTATTCCTAAAACCAGCAGTATTAAAGCCAAAGCATAGGCCGTCTTACTCTCCATAACGTATCACCACAGTTACGCTAGACTATAGATTGGATTATAGGATCTAATATAACTATAAAAGTATGCTGATCAAGTTCCATTGCCTAACCACCGTAGTTCTCCAGAAATCCTCCTCTATAGGAGGCTACTAACGTTGAAAACCTCGTTTTACCTAAATATTCTTGATAATCTTTAGCTATACATGGTTAAAATGTTCATGACTGCACAACACGAATACTGTGACAATATGTGCTCAGGGTATATGCAGTGCTAGTCCAGCTGCACTCATCTTTAAAGTTTAATTATTCGGGGCATGAGAGAAGGTTTAAGCCATCCCTGTGGGAGGTAATGATATTGATCGACATTATCATGACAGCTATAGGTTACTCAAGTAGTATTGCTCTGGCTGCGGCAGGTATCACTCTCATATACATGGCTACAGGTACATTCAACTTCGCTCATGCCTCCATGACAGCATGGGGCTTCTACATAGTCTTCGCCTTTCACAAGGTATTCTTTAAGGGGCTAGGGAATCCATACATGTACTTCCCCATAGCAATGCTATTCTCTGGTATGCTGGGAGTTATCTCATACTACTTCATCAACAGATGGCTACTGAAGAAGGGCGCAGATATGACGACCCTAATGATGTCTACGTTGGGTATAGACCTGGTTTTCTTCGCGTTTATAAACATGTTCGCTGACTTCTTGACATACAACTATAAGATCAACGCCAGACTCATCGTTCTCAAGATGGAGGACATCATACTCGGAAAGATAGCTGGGTTCCCGCTTAGAGCCATAACATTAGTCTCCATAATAATGGTAATAGCGATAGTAGCGATCCTCCAGTATATCCTAAATAGGACTAAATTCGGTATAGCCTTGAGGATGACGATAGAGAACCCATCCCTGGCAGCTATATTGGGAATAAATCCTGACCTCATATACCTAGCTTCATGGTTCATAGGTGGCGCGTTAGCTGGGTTAGGGGGTGCGATCCTTTCCCTAGTATATAGCGGCACCCCTTCAATAGGCAATGTGGTCATCGTCCCCGAGTTCGCTGGATCTATAGTGGGAGGCCTCTACTCAATATTCGGCAGTCTTTTAGGGGGATATCTCATAGGAATGAGTGAGTATATAGTCATAAACCTGATAGGAACCTACGTGTCTAGGAATCTAGTTGTATACGAACCCCTCATACCTTTGATAGCTATGGCAGTCACATTACTGGTCTATCCACAGGGCCTCGGTGGGATAGACTGGAGCAAGGTCTGGGCTAAGCTAAGAGGCAAGAAGGAGGGTTAGGAGGTGGTTAGATGCAGGATATTATAAATATAATTTTCAACCCTCTAGTCCTGAATATCCTCGTGAATATGGCTATTTTCCTGATAGTTACGCTAAGCCTTAACTTAGAAGTTGGATTTGCCGGGATACCGCAGTTCGGTAGGATGCTTGCAGTGGTAGTAGGTGCCATAGGTGCTGGAGCCATAGCTGGCAGGTTCATGGCCTTCTACTATGGATTACCTTGGGGAGACGAGTATGTAGATGAGACCCTAAATTTTAAAATAGTCAGCCAGATAAACGACCACTTGGTAAATTCTCCGTTTCAATCTATAATGATGCTCATAATAGCCTTAGCAATTGCTGCGGCCCTAGGAGGGATAATAGGATATCTGGCCTCCTACCCAGCAATAAGGTTGAGAGAGGCCTACTTGGGTATAACCCTCTTGGCCTTCGCAGATGCAGCTCAAACAATAGGAAAGTACTACGATCCGCTGGCTGGAGGAACTGAGGGCATCGTGGTCCCTGATGTCTTTAGATTTATAGGAACCGGACAAATAAGGTTCCTTGGAAGCACCCTCATAATATTCTTCATAGGATTCCTAGTGTACCTTTTCCTACAGAGCCTTGCTAGATCGCCCTTTGGAAGGGCCCTTAGGGCTATGAGGGATCAGGAACTGGCAGCCAAGGTGTACGGTAAGGATATAGTGAAGTTGAGGGCCCAAGCCCTAATAATAGGGGGAGCAATCGCTGCCATAGGAGGAGCTTTATGGACCTTGTACACCGGAAGCTTCAAGGCCCTTACGTACAACAGAGTGACATGGACATTCTGGCCTTGGGCGTTCATGATGCTAGGTGGTACAGGGAATAATCTGGGCATAGTATTAGGTACGCTTGTATTTTCTACCGTCAGGAGCCTGATATATGCTTATAAGACTGAGCTTACCACTTACATACCAATCAACCCCAACTGGTTAGAGTACTTGTTGATAGGTCTTGTAATAATTCTCATAGCGATGTTTAGGCCACAGGGAATACTCCCTGAGAAACCGGAACTTCCAATACCCAAGAAGAAAATAGAGAGCATAAAAGCCTCTCTCTCAAAAGGGGGTTAACCGGTCAAACTAACCCCTACTTTTTAGATTTACTTCAAGCGGCAACTCTCCATATACCAGTGGAATCCCCTTAACTCCTAGCATCTCCAAAAGGCATCGTATGAACTTACCACCTCTGCTTCCTGTTAGGAACGCCGGTATGCCCCTCTCCCTCATAATTTCAAGAGCTTTACTAGCGCCTTCACATGAATCCGGTAGGGAGATGCCATTTGTCTTCTTGGCGAACATGTCCGACCAATCTCCAGATACGATAACACTGTTATAGTCAACCCATCTCTCCCTTATCATCTTGAGGAAGGCCCATGTCCTCCCCGGCCTATCTCTCCTTAACTGGAGGATTATTAGCGGCACTCCTCCCAACCACCTTAATACTAGAGAGGCGCTATTAGGATCGTTGATCTTAGAGCCATCATAAAATACTAATCCTCTTGTCTCCTTCCACCTTAGCTCGCTCTCTATTTTTCTCAAGTACATCCATACATCAATTCCTGAGAAACCGTATCTCCTCAATAGATAGTCCCCTAACACCGGAATTTCTGATCCTGGAAGTTCAGGCTTTGGGGAATAAACTACATCGAATTCATAGTAACCCTTCTTTAGGATCTGATTGATACGCTCATCAGTCTCGCCACTCAAAAGTAACCTTACATCTTTAGTTATGGTGGAGGATATGGCGCTAGCTATCTTCTCCCTGGTCTTCCCTAGGTTCTCCACATGATCTAACCTAATGTTGGTGAGTACAACGGTCTGAGGTCTTAGGAATACCTCGTGAAAAACTTTCATAGTGTATACGGATATCCCTTGGTTCTCCATTATACAGTAATCAAGCTTCCCAATATTTGTCGGTATTACATTCTCATAGAGCTTCGCAGGGCCCTTTCTCTTCATGAGAATGGTGCTCTTATTAATGAACATGAGGGGAAGCGTACCAGTTATCTTACATAGGACCCCTTTATTCTTACCAACAATTTCACTATAGACCAGGAATGCTAAACTTGTCTTTCCTCTCGTTCCTGAGATAGAGATCCTGTTAGGAATGACTCTCCAAGGTAACTCTCCCTTCAATTCAAACCACTCTTAGGATGTTGACTAAGATGAACAAAGAGGTCACATGTAAAGTAAAAAATATTGCCGAAAGTATGGCGGTTCTAACTCTGTTTCTAGAGGAATGTACATCATATGCAAACAGACCGGGCAAGGTTGATAGCAGTAGTACCTCCTCATTGATGGACGTATACAGCGTTATGAAAATAACTAGCATGCTAATGATGTTGTAAATGAAAAATTGCCTTAAGCCGTAGAAAAGGAGATATCTATAGAATATTTCCCCGAGTAGAGCAGATACTAAGATACCTACGATGATTGCGTAAAGGATTTCTATCCTTAAATAAACATAGGGAGCCAGTAGTGGTACTGAGATTGAAATAGGCCTATAGCCAACCCTCTCATAAAGCATCCAGATGATGACAAGACCCACTACTGAGGATAAATAGGCTAACGTTTGTATACTCATCACCCTCTGGAGCCCCCCGAATACTTAATGATCTTGTCAAATGGCGAACATCGAATCTCTCTGTTAAAGGACTTAATGTTTAATAATATTCAAATACCCTAACGCTCGACCCTCCATAGGGGGATGCATATGTCAGCTCAGCTCAATCCATGGGAAGTTGCTCTTAAGCAGCTAGATAGAGCTGCTAAGGTTATGAATCTCGATCCCGGACTTCATGCGATGTTAGCGCAGCCCAAGAGAATATTAGAGGTCCAACTCCCTGTCCGAATGGATGACGGGAGTATAAAGGTCTTCACTGGGTGGAGGGTGCAGCACAACGATGCAAGAGGTCCATGCAAGGGCGGTATAAGGTATCACCCCAATACCGATGTAGATGAGGTCAAAGCCCTTGCTATGTGGATGACTTGGAAAACAGCGGTTGTCGATATACCCTATGGTGGCGCTAAGGGCGGTATAAGGGTAGATCCCCACAAGCTAAGCCTTAATGAGTTAGAGAGGCTCACAAGAAGATACGCCTACGCTATAGCCCCAATAATAGGTATTAATGTAGATATACCTGCTCCCGATGTATACACTTCTCCGAGAGAAATGGCTTGGATAATGGACACCTACAGCATGCTGAAGGGCTACCCTGAGCCTGGTATAATAACGGGTAAGCCCTTAGAGATCGGAGGTAGTGAGGGCAGGAACGAGGCTACTGCTAGGGGTCTGCAGTATACTGTAGAGGAGGCATTGAAGGTACTCAACATAGATCCCAAGGATGCTACCGTTGCAATCCAAGGTTATGGTAACGCAGGCTACTTCTCAGCAAAGTTCATGCATGAACTTGGAATGAAAGTAGTGGCGGTTAGTGATACGAGGGGAGCTATCTACAATCCAGATGGTCTTGATCCAGAGGCAGTCCTTGAGCACAAGAAGAAGACCGGTAGTGTGAAGGACTTCCCAGGGTCTACTCCACTAGCTGCCGACCCGGCTGAGGGTAACAGGAAGCTTCTCGAACTCGAGGTAGATGTACTCATACCTGCTGCCATAGAGAATGTAATAACGAAGGACAATGCAGATAACATAAAGGCCAAGCTTATAGCTGAAGCAGCTAATGGGCCCACCACACCTGAGGCTGACGAGATACTCCACCAGAAGGGAGTCTTAGTGATACCAGACATCCTGGCCAACGCTGGAGGGGTGACGGTTAGCTACTTCGAGTGGGTCCAGGCTAGGACTAGAGAGTGGTGGGATGTAGACACCGTAAGGCAGAAGCTGAGGGCCAAGATGACCAAAGCATTCAGGGATGTCTACGACAAGCACAAGGAAATGAACATAGATATGAGGACTGCTGCTATGGTACTAGCCATAAGTAGGGTGGCTAGAGC
>JAGGTZ010000152.1 GCA_021158805.1 Thermoproteota archaeon
CTCGGAACAGATCCCTGCCCCTAAGGCTTAGGGGGTATCCTTATGACCGCGAAAGACTGGGGAATTGCTATAGTTTTGCTCATCGTGGGCATATTAATCGGTTATCTAGCCGTAGGTCCTAGCAAGACCGTGACTACCACCGTGACTCAGACATCTGTCAGCACTGTGACCGTCACACAGACAGCAGGAGCTCCACCTCCCAAAACTACCACTACTCAGACCACTCCTACCAAGAAATACGCTGATACAATAGTGATAGGCGTGACAGACAAGGTCTCTGACCTGGATCCTGCTAATGCGTACGATTTCTACACATGGGAGGTCTTCAACAATGTAGGGGAGGGACCCTTCAAGTACAAGCCCGGAACCACTGATCTCACCAAGGGGATCATAGAGGACTACGAGGTCAAGGAGGGCGGTAAGGTCTATATACTCAAGCTCCGGAAGGACCTGAAGTTCGCGGATGGAACTCCGTGCACAGCCAAGGATCTCAAGTGGTCCATAGATAGGGTAGCTAAGATAGAGGGAGATCCTGCCTGGTTCGTCCTCGATTTCGTGAACAAGACTGAGGTGATCGATGACTATACCCTCAAGATAGTGCTGAACCAGCCTGTGGCCTTCTACCCAGCAGTGTTAGCTGTTCCGACGTACTTCCCGATACCACCCGACAAGTATCCTGCCGATGAGATATCCTCAGACAACACCGCAGGTAGCGTTGGACCCTACAAGATAACTAAGTGGGTCAGGGATCAGGTGCTGATCCTAGAGGCCAACCCGTACTACTACGGGGAGAAACCCAAGACCCCCAAGGTAATCGTGAAGTTCTACAAGGATGCCACGACCCTCAGGCTGGCGCTCGAGAGCGGTGAGATAGACATGGCCTGGAGGACCCTCAACCCGACGGACATAAAGGATCTCATGAATAAACCCGACATCCAGGTGATTGAGGGCAAGGGTTCCTTCATCAGGTACATAGTGTTTAACACCAAGATAAAGCCCTTCGATAACAAGAAGGTGAGGCAGGCCCTCGCGGCCGCCCTCGACAGGAACGCCATCGCCCAGAGGGTGTTCCTCGGCACGGTAGATCCGCTCTATAGCTTGGTCCCCATGGGGATGTGGAGTCACATAGATGCTTTCAAGGAGAAGTATGGAGAGGCCAACCTAGAGCTGGCGAAGAAGCTCCTTAAGGAAGCTGGCTACTCCGAGACCAACAAGCTGAAGGTCGAGCTGTGGTACACACCGTCTCACTACGGGGACACCGAAGCTGATGTCGCTGCTCTGATAAAGGAGGCTTGGGAGAAGACCGGAATGGTAGAGGTCACCGTGAAGAGCGCTGAGTGGAGTACGTACCTCGAGCTGACGAGGAAAGGACAACTGCCAGTCACTCTCTATGGCTGGTACCCTGACTACATAGATCCGGACAACTACCTGTTCCCGTTCCTCCACACTGGCTCCAACAGGTGGCTTGGTGAGCCTTACAGCAATCCTGAATTAGACAAGATTCTAGAGAAGGCCCAGGTATCCCTCGACCATAAAGATAGGGAGCAGCTCTACAAGCAGGCCCAGCAGATACTGGCTGAAGACGCTCCGATAGTGCCTATCTTCCAGGGTAAGCTTTATGTCGCTGCTAAGAAGAATGTCCACGGAATAGTACTGGATCCGCTAATGCTCCTGAGGTATTATCTGATCTACAAGGAAGCCGGTAGCTAACTTCCCTTCCTGTTTTTATTTTTTGGCTAAGGTGTATTCGAGATGTCCCTAAGGGCCTATATAATAGCTAGGATTCTCATGACAATTCCCATGATACTTATCCTACTTACTCTCGTGTTTCTGGTAATGAGGGTCCTTCCCGGCAACCCGGTCATAGCTATCGTCGGCATGAAGGCATCTCCAGAGTACATAAAGAAGTTAGAGCACCAGCTCGGGCTGGACAAGCCTCTATGGCAGCAATATATCGATTACCTAGCAGACCTGCTGCGAGGGGACTTGGGTAAATCCATGATATGGGGAAAGAGGCCCGTCATCCAAGAGATAATGGATCACTTCCCGGCAACCCTAGAGCTCACGATAGGCGGCTTCTTGGTTAGCGTCCTGCTTGGTCTGGCTACGGGCATGGTTGCCGGAATACGCTCTGGAGGCAAGCTGGACGCCTCGATGAGGATCTATAGCATAGTCGTGTACTCCCTCTTCATTCCATTGTTGGGGATGATGCTTCAGCTGGTATTCGGTGTTTGGCTCCACTTGTTACCCGTTGGGGGGAGGATAGATCCTGGATTGGAGCCTCCCACCATAACAGGGCTCTATGTCTTGGACTCTATACTGAGCCTTAAGATGGACAGCCTCGCAAACTCCCTCGCCCACCTGGCACTTCCCTCGTTCACCCTTGGCTTGGTCCTATCTGGCATCTACACTAGGCTGGTCAGATCCAGCCTGATAGAGGTCCTAGGACAGGACTTTATCAGGGCCTGCAAGGCTAGGGGCCTTCTTGGAAGGTCAATACTATTCAAGCACGCACTGAAGAATGCCCTGATACCCATACTGACCATGATGGGGCTACAGTTTGCCCTCCTCTTGGCCGGTGCTGTATTGACGGAGACGACCTTTTCTTGGCCCGGAATGGGGACCTTCCTAGTTGAAAGGATTACTTATAGAGACTTCACTACCATCCAAGGCTCCATAGTATTCTACGCCCTCTTCGTGGCATTAGTCAGCTTGGTGGTGGACTTGGTGTATGCCTACATAGATCCGAGGATCAGGTACTGAGGTGATAGTGATGAGAACGTTCAATTTCTCGCGACTCCTAAACTCCGTCAGGGAGGCCGGCCTAGACGGCTACATGATGGTTATTGGCATCATCATAATTAGTGTGGTCCTCATCATGGCCGTGTTCGCGGAGTTCATCGCACCGTATGATCCCATAAAGACAGTGGGGATGCCAGTAACTCCCCCCTCACCCGAGTTTCCCTGGGGGACCGACACCATAGGAAGGGACGTGTTCAGTCGTGTGGTGTATGGTTCTAGGACGATAATGATCGTGATTCTCATGTCTACCGCCCTCTCCATGGCTGTAGGTATCCCGCTTGGGCTCCTCTCGGGATACGTCGGTGGACTCCTGGATAGGACACTTTCTCTGATCATGGACAGCATATACGCGTTCCCCGGGCTTATACTGGCTATAGCGGTGGCGGCAATGTTGGGACCTGGAATATACAATACCTCCATATCCCTAGCGGTAGTCTACATACCCACCTACTTCAGAATGGTGAGAGGGCAGGTGCTCTCCCTCAGAGAACAGCTCTTCGTGGAGGCGGCCCGCGCGTTAGGAGCAACCGACTTAAGGATCCTGAGGAAATACATATTTCCGAATGTTTTCTTCATAATAGCAGTCGTATTCTCGCTCAATGTGGCCGACGCCATACTAACGGAGGCGGGCCTGAGTTTCTTGGGCTTGAGTGTCTCCGCCCCTACTCCCGACTGGGGCTTCGACCTGAAGAACGGACAGAGGTACTTCCTCTCCGGGAAGTGGTGGCCTGTCGTCTTCCCTGGCATCATGATAATACTCCTGGCACTGGGATTCGGCCTATTGGGAGAGGGCCTGAACAAGATACTCGGGCAGAAGGAGGTGAGATGAGATGCTGTTGGAAGTGAAAGACCTTCACGTGTACTACTACACAAAGAGAGGAGTGGTCAGGGCGGTGGAGGGAGTCTCCTTCCAACTGGATCACGCTGAGATAATGGGTATTGTTGGAGAGTCGGGGAGCGGGAAGAGCACCCTTGGGCTAGCGATCATGAACTTAGTCCCCTCTCCGGGCAGGATAGTCAAGGGGAGCATCAGACTAGAAGGTAAGGACCTCACGAAGATGAGTGAGAAGGAGCTCAGGAAAGTAAGGGGTAAGGAAGTGGCCATGGTCTTTCAAGACCCAATGACCTCGCTAGATCCGCTT
Organism: Thermoproteota archaeon; assembly: GCA_021158805.1. Taxonomy (GTDB): domain Archaea; phylum Korarchaeota; class Korarchaeia; order Korarchaeales; family Korarchaeaceae; genus Korarchaeum. The sequence goes on from JAGGTZ010000152.1 coordinate 3,945, forward strand.
ATGAGGATAGGAGACCAGATAGTGGAGACCATCCTAGCGCATGAGGACTTGAGCAAGGAGGAAGCGAGGAAAAGGGCGCTAGAGCTGCTTGAGGAGGTGGGCATCTCCAAGGACAGGTTCAACGACTACCCTCACCAACTCAGCGGCGGGATGAGACAGAGGGTGATGATAGCCATGGCAGTCTCTCTAAACCCTAAGCTCATCATAGCCGACGAGCCCACCACGGCTTTGGATGTCATAGTTCAAGATCAGATAATGGAGCTCTTCTCCAAGCTGAGGGACGAGTTCGGAGTAGCGATAATACTGATATCCCATGATCTTGCCTTGGAGCTGGAGGTCTCAGATAAGATAGGAGTCATGTATGCGGGCTGGTTGGTCGAACTCTCCAGCTCGGGAGAGTTGGCCGAAAATCCCCTAAATCCATACACCAGAGAGCTGCTGAAGGCAATTCCTAACGTCGAGTTGGAGGAGCAGAAGCTGGTATCTATACCGGGGTCTCCACCCGATTTACATGACCCTCCTCATGGCTGTCGCTTCCATCCGAGGTGCCCCGATGCCATGCAGGTGTGCTACAGGGAGGAACCACCCACTAAAGTCGTGGATGGGAGACTAGTGAAATGCTGGCTCTACGGACGGTGAGAAAACATGTTACTTGATGTCAAGGAGCTAAAGAAGTACTTCCCAGTTGCCAAGACTTTCCTAGAGAGGTTACTCACAAGAGAGGAGAGATACATAAAGGCCGTGGACGGAGTGAGCTTCCATATGGAAGACGGTGAGGTGTTCTCGCTTGTAGGTGAGTCAGGAAGCGGAAAGACCACCACTGGAAAACTCATTCTCAGGTTGGTAGAACCCACCTCTGGGAAAGTCCTGTTCCAAGGGAGAGATGTGACCTCACTCAGTAAGGAGGAGCTGAGGCCCCTCAGGAGACATATGCAGATAATATACCAGGATCCATACGCCTCCCTAAATCCGAGGATGCGTATAGGTGAGGCAATAATGGATCCCCTGCTGATCCATGGGATAGCGGAGGGAAGAGAAGCTAAGGAGATGGTGCTAGACATGTTGGAGAGAGTAGGTTTGACTCCGGCAGAGACATTCTTTGATACATATCCCGCCTATCTGAGTGGAGGGCAGAGGCAGAGGGTGGCCATAGCGAGGGCAATGATAACACGCCCCAAGTTAGTGGTGGCGGACGAGCCCGTCTCTATGATAGATGTATCCCTCAGAGCATCCATCCTAGACTTGATGATGGATCTCAGGAAGGAGTTCGGGGTCGCTTACCTGTTCATTACTCACGACCTAGCAGTGGCAAAGTACATCTCCGATAAGATAGCCATAATGTACTTGGGGAAGATAGTCGAGCTTGGGAGGGCGAGGGATCTTTTCAAGAACCCCCTTCATCCCTACACTAAGGCCCTACTGAGCGCGATTCCAGTTCCCGTTCCTGGAAGGAAGAAAGAAAGGATAAGGTTGAAGGGAGAGATTCCCTCAGCGATTGACGTTCCCCCCGGATGCAGGTTCCACACACGCTGTCCCCTAAGATTCGATCCATGTGATAAGGAGGAACCACTCTTAGTAGAGGTGGAACCGGGTCACTTCATAGCCTGCCACCTCCACTCCTAATTTTTCCAGCTACATTCTGTATTTCACTTTAAGTGTTAAGTTCCAGAAAGCCTTGCGAGAAGAAGGAAATAATCGTACTTCCACATCCCTTCCCTCTTACGCGTGAATCTCATCTGCAGCCTCAAGAAGTCGTCTCTAAGTATAGTATTACCGGGTCTCCTTTTACGTGTGAATTAATACATAAGCTAAGCCAGATGAACCTATTAGAGGTGCTTTATATCTAGAAAACAGCAGATCTGACCGCTACTCTTTCCGGCCAGACTATTATCGCCCTAACTTTCTAGAATTGCCCTGAGTAGTTTATTCTGAAAGCACTTATTAGGAAACCAGC
>JAGGTZ010000113.1 GCA_021158805.1 Thermoproteota archaeon
CAGAAGCCAAAGCAAGTGATTGAGGCTATAACGAAGTTCTATGAATTCCTCAACGCTAATGTACATAGGGGAATTCACTACCTGAGTAGAGAGGCCTCTGAGCTCTATGAAGGGGCTCATGAAGTGTTAGCCAAGTTCATAAATGCCGAGTTCGAGGAGATAGTATTTACCTCCAACACAACTGATTCCATAAACCTAGTAGCCTGGAGCTGGGCTGCCCAAAACCTGAAGGAAGGCGATCGGATAGTGCTCACAGTAATGGAGCACCACAGCAACATACTCCCTTGGAGGGCCATTGCCAGGATTAAGGGTGCAGAAATAGTTTATGCGGACATCGATGAGGAAGGTATACCTAAAATGAAGGAATTAGAGAGTCTTATAGATGAAAAAACAAAGCTCGTCGCTATATCAGGCATGTCCAATGTGACCGGAGCTATTGTAGATGTAGAAAGAGTGTCTAAACTTGCTCATGAGGTAGGGGCCCTCATCCTAGTAGATGGAGCTCAGATGGTTCCTCATATGCCTGTAGATGTTAAAAAGCTGGATATAGACTTTCTGGCATTTTCAGGACATAAGATGCTTGGGCCTACGGGGACCGGGGTTCTTTACGGTAAAAAAGAGCTTCTTGAGGAAATGCCCCCAGTTAAGCCGGGTGGTGGGACGATAAGGGATGTAACACTAGAGAGCGAGGAATGGGCCCCCCTCCCCTGGAAGCATGAGGGCGGTACACCGAATATAGCTGGGGGTATAGGGCTCGCTGAAGCCGCTAAGTACCTCATGAGAATAGGGATGGAGAATGTGAGGGAACATGAGGTAAAATTGACTGAGAGGGGTCTTAAGCTAATGGAAGATATGGAAGGTGTAGTTCTCTATGGTCCAAGGGATGTAAGCAAGAGAGGAGGGATTATCAGCTTTAATGTTGAGGGTATGGATCCCCATATGGTAGGAGCTCTACTTGATTCGAGAGGAATAGCTGTTAGAACAGGCCTCCACTGTGCGCATCCATTACACTACAGGCTTAATGCCCCAATGGGGACTGTAAGGGCTAGTTTCTACATATATAATACCCTAGAGGAAATAGATAGGTTCGTCGAGGAATTAAGGGACATTGTTGGACTAAGGTCCCAGTAGGTCTCTCGAGAAGTGTGAGGATCTTTATTCCATCTAAAGCACATTAAGAACTTGGGATAATGGCAAGGAGAAAAATGGGAGAATTTATCAGTAATACACACCTAGCTCAGATATGCTTAGAGTCATAGAAAATGCTAGAGTTATGGGGAGTTATCACAATAGCTGTATCGTGATAGAAAATGGCGTGATCAAGGAGTTTGGAGGGTCATCTTTATGTGATAAGTACAGAGGAGTTGCTAAATATCTTGATGCTCAAGGAAAGGTTGTCATTCCTGGTCTAATAGACTCTCATATGCATCTTTCTAGTTATGCTGTTGGTAAGGTCAGACTTGACTTAAGAGGGGTTACGAGCATAGAGGACTTAAAGGAAGCGGTAAGATCGAGAGCATTATCACTTGGAGAAAGTAAGTGGATTGTGGGTATGGGATGGGATCACGAGCAATTTAGAGAGAAGAGGCTTCCTAACAGATTTGACTTGGATGAGGTGGCTCCGAATAACCCAGTACTGTTAATTAGGGTATGCGGACATATGGGTGTTGCTAATACGCTTGCCCTTCGTAAACTCGGTTTAGAATCTGAAGAGGGTCATCTATATGAGGATAGGCTGTATGAAGCCCTTAAAAGAGTACCTAAGCCTCCTAACTACAGAGATCTCCTCCTCGATTCTCTCTATGACCTAGCTTCGTATGGGATTACCAGAATATGTAGCATGAGTGTGTTAAGGGAGGAACTGGATGCGCTCTTACATCTCAGAGAGAGGCTTCCCATATGGGTACACCTCTTCATGTCAGAGGAGGATTATACAAGAGTAGAAGATGGAAGGGTCTCTGTCGAGGGAATCAAGGTTTTCGCTGATGGGAGTTTCGGGGCTAGGACGGCAGCACTCAGAGAGGATTATGCAGACGATCCGGGGAATAGGGGAGTACTCCTCAAGAGATCAGGTGAGCTAGTTAGATTGGCCAAGGTGTTAGAGGAGGATGGAAAAATGCTGGCAGTTCATGCAATTGGAGATCGCGCCCTAGAAGAGGTCCTTGGCGCTTTAAAGCTAGTGAAAAACATTAGAGTAGAGCACGCCTCACTGATGCCACCTGACCTCCTTCAAGAATTCAAGAACAGACAGCCTGTGGTATTTGCCGTTCAGCCCCACTTCACCATAAGTGATAGCTGGCTAGAGGAGAGGCTGGGAGATAGAGTTAAGTATGCTTACAACTACAGGGCGATGATAGAGGCCGGTTTCACTCTAGCTGGCAGCAGTGATGCACCAATAGAACCGGTAAATCCGTGGATAAGCATAGGTGCTGCCTTAACAGGAGGCCTCCTAGGTGTTCCTCCCCTTGCTATCGATGAAGCCCTCGAGATGTATACCTCCTCAGGCCTGAGAGCTTGTGGCGTTAAGAAGGCCCCTCTCTCACCTGGAAGTCCTGCAGACCTGGTGATCTTAGATGAGAGCCCTTGGCATCTTAACAAGCTCGATATTCCCGGGATAAGAGCTTTGTTAACATTTGTAGAGGGTAATGTAGTGTATGGAGAAGGAAAATGGTATTAATGGCCTCTTCAGTAGAAGAAGCATTCTAAACTACCCTGATTAGGTACCAAGTAACACCCTACATAACCATTCTAATTTTTCTTGTGGATCAACGCTTTTAGCTTGCTATCCAGCTGAAGCTGTGGTGGGTCCAGTTGTTATCATATGATAAGTCCCCACCTTTGCCACTTCAGGACTACTATTTCGTAAAATACGAAGATTTAATGGATTTTATCGAATCGATCTTCATAAAACTAGGGGTACCTAAAGAAGATGCTCACTGGGTAGCCGATAATCTTGTTGCAGCAGATCTCAGGGGCATTGAATCTCACGGGGTAGCTAGGCTGAGGAGATACGTTGATGGCATAATGAACGGAGCTGTTAAAGCTAGGCCAAACATAAGGATAGTTAGGGAAAGCCCTGTTCATGCCTTGATAGACGGAGATTCTGGTCTAGGTCAGGTTGTTGGGAGAAAGGCCATGGAGCTAGCGGTAAAAAAGGCTAAAGATAACTTCTTGGGCATGGTGTTAGTTAGAATGAGCAACCATTTTGGAATCTCGGGCTACTACGCGATGATCGCTCTAGAACATGACATGATAGGCCTATCCATGACCAATGCTAGACCACTAGTTGCTCATACTGGTGCTCTAGGGAAGTGGATAGGTACAAACCCCATCTCCCTAGCAGCTCCGACGAAGAACCCACCGCCGTTTGTTCTGGACATGGCAACAAGCATAGTTCCAATAGGAAAAATGGAGACCTACTCTAGAAAAGGTAAGAAGGCCCCAATGGGATGGGGCATCGACTCCCAAGGCAAGTACACTGATGACCCAGCAGTTATTAGAAAAGAAGGGGCCCTACTACCCCTAGGTGGCCTAAAGGAACTGTTTGGTGGGCATAAAGGGTATGGGCTCGCGGTTTTAGTTGAGATACTCTCCGCGGTGCTAAGCGGATCGGCCATACTAGACGATGTGGGTCAGACCCAGGGGCCCGGCCCAAGTAATGTAGGCCACTTCTTCATGGCTATAAACATTGAGGGGTTCATGCCCATAGAAGAATTTAAGGAGAGAATGGACCTTATGATACAGAAGCTGAAATCAGCGCCTTTACATCCAGAGTCCGAGAGGATATGGATACATGGAGAGAAATCCTGGCTAACAACCCAAAAGAGGTTAAGAGAGGGAATTCCTATCTATAAGAAGACTATGCAAATGATGAGGGAAGTGGCAGATCAGGTTGGGGTAGGATTCCCCTGGCAGCTATGAACCCTTCATCTACTATTTATCTCATCTAATCAATAAAGTTGGAGGGAGATCGAATAAGGGTTAGGCCTTTATCCTATTTACTGAGTCCTCAAGTGCTTTAAGAGAGGCCTCTAATATGTCAGGGCTCGTTCCACTCGCCTCAACCTCTCCTTCTGGTCCTAAGATCCTGAGTAACACCTCTCCAATCGCATCAGTCCCCGAGGATATCGCTCTAAGCCTAAATCTCCTGAGCTTGAAGTCGGGAATGCCTTTCAAGGATCTTATAGTATTTGCCAGTGCATCTACTGGACCTACTCCATATGAGGCAGCTCTAAATTCCTTGTCACCTACTTTGGCCTTTATTTGAGCTGTTGGCGTTATCCCAGATCCTGTTACAACGAGCCATTCCTTTATCTCGAACCACCTGCCCTCCTTCCTACCTAAGATTTCATTAACGATCGACTGAAATACACCCTCGGTTATCCTGACTCCTTTATCTGCTAGTTCCTTCACCTTAGCCAGTATTTCCTCGACTTGCTCGTCTGTGACCTTATATCCCATCTCCCTTAGCACTTCAATAACGGCAGTTCTCCCAGAGAGTTTCCCTACAATGAACCTTCTCCTCCTTCCTACCTCCTCTGGGGGAATGGATTCGTAGGTGGCTGGGTCTATGGAGAGGGCATGGACATGAACTCCAGCCTCATATGTATAAACCAGCGGGCCAACGACAGGCATTATCTCATATACAGGGACGCCACTAAGCCTCTCAACGAGTTCACTCACCTCAGCTAAAAGCTGGGTTTGTACGTTAGTTTCTACGTTCAAGATTTCCTTAAGGGCGACGACAACCTGCTCCAGTGGGGCTATTCCTGCCTTCGGTCCAAGTCCATTGACAGATACTTGCACCTGATCGGCCCCCGCCATAACAGCGGCCAGCGAGTTAGCTGTCGCCATGCCGAGGTCGTTGTGGAAAGCCACGCTTATGGGTTTACTTAGCCTAGCCTTGGCCTCCTCTACCATTCTCTTGGCGCCATCGGGGGTAAGTATGCCCACGGAGTCGGTGAGATTTATTCTCGAAGCTCCTGCCTCTTCAGCCTCTTTACATAATTTCCAGAGGAATTCCGGATCAGCACGACTTGCATCCTCCGCTGAGAATTGTACCTCTACCCCTCCCGATTTAGCAAGAGCTATTGACTCGATTACCTGTTCTAAAGCCTCCTCCTCAGTTAATCGAAGCCTCTTCTCCAGGTGAAGCTTGCTAGCCGGCATGAATATGTGTATGCTATCTACCTCGCTCTCTAAAGCCAGTTCTATATCCGTTCTCCTGGCTCTAGCCAACGCACAGATATCAGCAGAGAAGCCAGCTCTAGAGATCCTCTTCACCGCTCTAACGACCTCAGCTACGGCTTTTCTCTCTCCTTCAGATGCAGCAGGGAATCCAGCCTCTATGACATCTACCCCTAATGCATCAAGAGCCATTGCAATTTCTACTTTTTCATCAGCGGAAAATGAGACGCCTGGTACAAGTTCTCCTTGAGTAAGGGTTGTATCGAATATCCTCACCCTCGAAGGCATTCCAGAGGATGGGATGTTGAATGAACTCATAGGACTTAGGGTCACACCCTTCTAAAAAAGAGTTTCCCCTGCTAAGTTAAATTTTATCCCATTTTCCTCCAAGCTTCGTCGGGAGGGCTCACCGCCTTTGAAGGGAGGCTCACCACTTCAACCTCCACCTCAATGGGGAAGGGTATAGGACTTGCCATACCCCATATGAGGGCTTCGTGATCCGAGAGACTTGGAAGGTAACTGCTCAGGTCATCTACCTCGGTATATCTCATTATAGCCTCTTGGTCGTTTCCATTCCTTAGTCTAAAGGCGACGACGGTATTGGTCTGGCTTATTACGCTTTTAGACACGTAAGCAGGTCTCTGAGTCACAACTACAAATCCTAGGTTATATCCCCCCGCCTGACTTATGGCTTCTATTATCGACTGAGCTGTCCCAGCTTCATAGGGATCTCCCACAATATTGTATCCCTTCTCGGGCACTAGGTACTGAGCTTCCTCTATAACTACTATGAGAGCAAAATCTCCATGATTTCTCCTATCAACAGCGTGTCTTACAAGCCTTCTTACAATCTCTCTTACGGCGAGGAACTGCTCCTCGTAATCTGTATCCATGGAAAAATCAACTATCACTAGGGGGTGCTTTCTGACCTCTTCCACAATGTCGAGACCTAACCCCCTTCTCCTCGTCGAGGAGAACTCCCTCTTCAATCTAGATTCGATGTCTGCAACTAGAGAAGATTTAATCCTCATCTCCCTCGCTACCTTCCTCAAAGACTTGATCAGAACGTCAAGCTCTAGCTCATCCCCTTGAGACATCGTTTCCTCTGCAGCACTAAGGAGGAGTCTGTAGGATAGAGTTCCCTGCCTATACCCTAGCTTCTTGGCTATATCTCTTGGCCTAGAAAGTCCATGTTTAGGTAGGAAGGCTGAATAGCTATAGACCACAGCCCCCTTACTAGATAATCCTAGATATTCGCCTCTTCTATCTAAAATTAGGAATCTAGGCCTAGGGATCCTAGTCTGTGCCTTAGACACCATACTGGCTATGAAGCTGCTGTTATGTACGAAAGCTCCATTGGCTAGGAAGTTATGGGCGGAGTCGACCTCTAAGTCGTAGACGAACCTATCCGTAGTAACAACTTTCTTCACCTCTACGACTTCCTCTAGATTGACATAGGCTTTCTGTAATACTTTTCTGGGCTTTTTATGAATCAGCTGTCCATAAACTCTACTACTTCCGTCGATTACTAGCTCAGAAAGGGCCATCTGTAGTGTTAACTCGTCGACAATGAGGCCATTCTGGCAATGGCCAACTACTGTGACTCCTATTAGGGAGAGAAGTGTGGAGAGCTCATAAATATACTCTCCAGTTATAATTATCCTCTCCATTGATCTTACATCATGTTTCGGAGCCATCTTCCTGATAAGGAACTCCCTTAGGGCATTAATTCTCGGATAAAGAGCAGTTCCTGTGAAGTGAACGTAAGTCTCTGGGAGATTAAGGATGGAGGCGATTCCCCCGGAGATCCCGTCCATCAGCAGGTCTGATTTAGCGATGACCACACCCTCAAGGATCTCATACTCTACTCCAGCCTCTTCACAAGCCCTTGCCGGATCTGCTACATTCTTATCGAAGATCCAGACCTCCTTTCCCCACCTACCTGGGATTCCCTGAGCTAGTGCTATTCCAATTAATCTATCCATATAGATTAGGTCTTCATTGACCTTGGGAGGTTTAAGACCAACCCCTCTGGGCACTATGAGGTACTTCTTTCTCATAGCAGCCAACTTCTTCGGCGTAACCGCTACTACATTCTCTCCATCCGGACTGACTATGAGGCTATGGTCTTCTGTTACTCTCAGTATCCTACCAGTTGACGTCCTAATCTCATAGATGTCCTTGTCATTTACATGTCTGTAGGCATATCTAATCCTCCCCCATGTTGGGGTCATCCCCTTGCCTAAGGAGATCGTATAAAGCTCTTGGCTGGATAGATCAACGACCCCCTCCCTCATACTGGCTGGAAGGAATGAATCCACGAACTTCTTTATTGGCCCTAGGAAGTACTTACCGTTGGTAGCATCATATATGACCACTACACTATCTCCGGTTACGCTTTTACCACTCCTAGTCATTCCGGTGACGAACATATGTCCCTTTGCTACGGAGGCTAGGTCTAGGTGGAAGGGTATTGAGGTGCCCTTGATCCTACCGATCTTGATAGGGAGGCCAGAATGGCCCTTCACGGACAAGAATGAGGAGAGCTCTAAGGTAGAAGGTCTAGAAACCGGTGCCAAGGTTGGAGGAGGCGCCTCTAATCCCCTGATTTTTCCAGTTAAGGGATCCCTGTATCCCAAAACCTCACATTCTGCCACTATATATTCTAGCTCGCTCGAGTAGTCGGAAATGAGCCCTGAGCTCGTGGCTATTAACGCGGCTCTTCCTAGATCTACCTCCTCATTTATGGAGTATATCTCCTTCGCCCTCAAGAATACGAGAGCATCCTTCCATGGATGAGAAACAGTATAAAATTCGCCTAGAGATATTTTTGAACCTTTTAAGGCTACAAATGAGACCCTCCTCGGGGTCGAGCGGGATATGACATAACCAACCACACCGCTCAATCGACCTCTCCCCTCTGCAGGGAGAATATGGCCGTCCTATCCACACCTTCAATTCCGATTTTAGAGGAGAGATCTCCGAGCATTAGCCTATACATCAAGGAGGCCTGCTTATCAGTTAGCTTAGAGAGCCTATCGACAGCTATTACAGGAATGGGAAGTCCTGTCGACGGTTCTGAGAGGCTGTAAATAACGCTAGCAAGCTTATCGGAACCTTCTAGAGCATATTCTGGGATATCGAGTCTGAAGGGTTTTGCTCCCCTCCTGATATAGAGAGCCCATGGTCTGTACATACTGGGCCTATCTAACCATGGTACCATATCCTCCCATCTTGAGACGATGGGAACAGGTCCAACAGCTTCACCTTCTCCCAACAAGGTCGTAGAGAGTAGGGAGTCTGGGTACCTATCTAAGCCGAGCCATGCTGCTAGGTAGGTGCTTCTGACCCTCTTGACTATACCTACTACAGGGACGCCAGAAACCCTTGCGAGTCTCAGTAAACTACCCAATGTCTGTAAAGCCCTATCATAAACCTCAAGGTAAGCTGGCGAATGATTTCTACCTCCTGGTCCATAATAGTTCCTTGGAAGGTAGAGTGGGCCGTCTAGAAGAAGAATATCCGAATGTTCTACTAGCCTAAGGGCCACCCTGTACATCAAGTAGTACCCAAGCAATGAGGAGAACTTCCTCCCCTCCTCATCATCAAAGTAGGCTTTAGGCGGCTTTACAGTAGCAATTATTGGTCGTCCTAACTTATTTACCCCTAAAAAAGTGGCCCCGACTGCTATGCTTACCGGCTGGTATCCTAGCATGAGATCCTTGCCGTTAGATCCAGCGTCAACAGCCGATATCCTTAAGTCCTGTGTAGGGACTTTCCTAAGTCTCGTTATCGGTAAGATTTTCCTTAGATCAGGGGACAGAGATCCGACCCTATTTATCAGTTTACTTAGGTTTTCAGCCATCTCAGCTGCTAATTCCTTTAACAACTCGTAGTACTTATCGTAAGTCTTTATTACAGGCTCAAGCTCTCTGCCAGCTAAGCTTACCTCCCCGGCCGGGTCCCTCCTTTTCATGAAACCTCTCCATTCTCGTCACAAAGTTATGCATTATAATGTTATTTCCCAAAAATATCATTGATTTCACCTGGAGTAATAATCATTTTTTATATTCTACTAGCTTTTTTCAATCAAAAAATACCGAGAAATTCAATCCCAGAATATGATATCAAAAAGATTATATTTAATCAAAATTAATTTTGACTTGACTTGAAATGGTTGTCGAGGGGGCCACACCAAAAAGGGAGGACCTGATGCAGGATCTATCCAATGAGGATGAACTGCTAAGTGACCTACTTTCTGACCTGAGAGTAAAAGAGATTGGAAAGATAGATTTATCGGACTCTAACTATTTCTTAGTGGTCCCCTCCTCGGCTGATTTCTCCCTCTTAGATAAGGTACTCTCTGATGATATAGGGAGGATAAGGGCTGTAATTATCCTAGACGATGGTCTCTATGGTGATGGATCTGAGGAGTTCACCTATAAGCTATCGATAGTAACCTCCGGTCGTGTAAAAGAGATTTCACTTGGCAGACCAGACCAATTGACGATAATAAGGGTGCTCTCTAAGGCCAAAAGCCTCATGGGAGATATG
>JAGGTZ010000169.1 GCA_021158805.1 Thermoproteota archaeon
GAGAGGATATATGATGAAAATCCTTTGAGCGCCCGTCCGTCCATTACATCTACATAACCTTTCTTCCACAGTAGATAAACCACTTTTGCTGCCTTCTCTACAGGCATACCTAGATGAGAAGCAATTAAATTAGTAGCTTCTCCAATGCTTACATTTCCTTTCTCTTGCAGCAACTTAATGACTTTCTTTTCATCACTTCCTAGGTTGGGCTCCATTCTCTCGCGATCCCAAAGTGGAATTTTACTGTAAAAATATAAAATACATGGACTTGTATAGGGGATGCTTAGGGTGTTAAACCTAAACTTAGCTCACAGAGCCCCCCTAGTATTTGCGCTCACAGTAACGATAATTGCTCTCTGCGCTCAACCATGCCTCGACGATTTGGGCTCTACTTATCTCTCAATAGTCAAGGCAAATCAGGCTGGAGCTAATACAACATCGCTGACGTCTCAGCTAAATTATGTGATAAATTCCACCCTGAATAGGGGAAAGTGGCCTAGTCCAGAGCGCTTAGCGGAGATAAGGGAAGAGGCAGCTAGGCTCGCGAGCATAGCCCATAGGCTCGCTTTCTGGAACAACTTGATCCTAGCACTGGCTTTTGGTTCAATAGTTCTACTGTTAGCCTTAGCCTACTATTCCCTCATAGTGAAGGGAGCGATATGGAGAATCTGGTTAAGGATGAGGGAGAAGCACCTTCTGAGAGTGAGGAAGGAGAGGGCCCATAGATCCTCGATGCTATTAGATGATGAAGTTAGGGCCGTATTAGCAGCAATACTTGTGATAATATTGATTTTTGCTGCTACTCAATATTTTACAGCTGGTAGGGTAGCTGAGCCTTTCTCAGAGCTGGGACTTCTCGGGAGAAATAAGAAGCTCGCTGATTACCCAAGCAATTTGACGGTTGGAGAGACCGCCATGGTCTACATCTACGTGGGAAACCTTATGGGCCGACCTATGCTCTACCGGATAGATGCAAAGCTCGGAAACGAGAGCTCACCTGTAAATCCATCCCCTCTCAGCCCATTCTGGACTTATTACCTCGTATTAGAGCATAACTCTTCTTCTATAATACCGCTGAACTTCTCAGTAAATCGGACAGGGGTCTATAGGCTCATCGTCGAGCTTTGGGCATATAATGAGACCGTAGGGGACTTCCAGTACAATAATTGGGTTCACCTCTGGGTAAATGTATCCAGTCCATAGGAGAGGGACGGAATGGGAGAATCAGATAGATTCGTCTTAGGTAGAATTGTTAAGGGAGGTATTTGGTTCTACGGTACATCTCTAATCAACAACCTATCTGGTTTCGTCTACTGGATGATCATCTCCAAGATAGCAGGCTCATCAGTGCTCGGCACTACCTCAGCCGTAGTTGGAGTGGCATCGCTAGTGAATGGAGTACTCGGCCTTGGAATACCAACTGGAATACAGAGGTATGTTGGAAGGGCTATAGGGGAAAAAGATCTTCAGGAGATGAAGATATACTTCTGGACAGGTGCTATTTTCTCCCTAGCAATTTACATATCCAGCGCAGTCGTACTTTTCACGATCAGTGGATTAGGACTCTCCATAGGCAACATAACCCCGCAGATGTTCAGAATGGCCTCTCTTCTAGTGCTTCTGGGTTCTGGATCACCTTTGATGGCCTTGATAATCGCCCACTTGAGAACACAGGTTCTCTTCATGGCGGCCCTCTTGGGAGGTACAGGGAAGCTGATCGTGGGGATAACACTTGTGGTAATGGGGTTCGGATGGATCGGTGCTACTATAGGCTATGCTGCATCATACCTGATCAACCTCATGATATTACTTGTGTACTCCCTAGAGATTGCCCATCCCTTAACACGGCCTTCCCTAACGCATCTAATAGAGGTCCTAAGGGCGGGTCTAGCAACATGGATCCCCTCAGTAGTTGCTATAGCAGGGCAGTGGCTCTCCGTCCTCCTCATATATGGTTTCTCAAACCCATCAGCCACGGGGAGATTCTACATAGCCTTTACAGCATCCAATGCAGTTATATTCATAGCCACAGGTGTGCTCTCTCTCCTCCTTCCAGTACTTAGTGGTATGAGGGACCATAGGAGGAGGATAACGGATAGGGTTTTGAATGTCGCGCTCGCACTATCTACGCCCATAGCTACTTTCCTCATCGCAGAGCCTGAAGTAGTACTCTCACTTCTAGGTAAGGAGTATATCCAAGCGTCTATGGACCTGAGAATACTACTGCTGAGCCTGATACCTCTCTCCGTGACTGTAGCGGTTAGGAGCTTGCTTTATGCGTATGGGGATTATGGAAAGGTGACTGTCATGGGGTTATCCCAGAACATACCTAGAATAGCGTTCTATAGTATTCTAACACCTATAATGGGAAGCATTGGGGCAAGCATATCCTACACGTTAGGGGCGCTCACTGGCATGATAACTTCCCTATTCTACGGGTGGAAAAGGGGTTATACGGTAGATCCCAGAAAGATAGTAATAGTGGCAGGCATACCGGCTGCTTTAACGACCACTGCTTTCCTCGTCTTTCCGGCATGCTGGCTGGCAACACTAGCCTTGGCTGCTGCATCATACCCAGTGTACCTTAAGCTAGGAGTGATAACAGTGGAAGACCTACGAGAGGTAGTGAAGGAGATCTTATCCAGACATGTAGAAGGCACATAAGGATAATATCCTAGGATCATCAGTAGGTGAATCACCTTGATGGTGAAAAGTTTAAACCAGAGGATCTCATGATTGACTTGAAGGATGAAAATCTCTGTGGTCATCCCAACAAAAAATAATGCCCTAACGATAGAGAAGGCTATGGACAGCGTTCTTAAGTCCTTAGCTAGAATTGATAATCCTTGGGAGATAGTTGTAGTAGATGCCCATAGTACTGATGGGACCCTTGAAATCCTAAGGAAATACTCTGATTATATCAAGGTAATAGGGGACGAGGGTAGGGGAATAGGGGCTGCGAGGAACCTAGGAGTGAGAAATAGTACGGGAGATGTAATTTTCTTTGTAGATGCTGATTGTATAGTTGAACCTGACCACTTTAGTAAGCTTCTAAGGGCCTTCGATGGAAATACGGGAATCGTCTGGAC
>JAGGTZ010000165.1 GCA_021158805.1 Thermoproteota archaeon
CCACCATATTAATCTATGAGGAATGTCATTCTTCTGCGTCATACCTAGTGCCCAGCTCTTACCTAGCGATATATGGTTGTTGATTACCTTGACGCCAAAGAGCTGCCTAGGTTACCTACGAAAAGATTTTTGGCCATTTCCTTTTCTTCTCTTAGCCCTATTGAAGCCAGATAGATCGGCTGTATTGAGCATATTAGTGAGTTGAGATATCATACCTAATTGAAGATGATCACAAAAATAATCATGTGGAATTATTCGAAGTGGATAATTTTACTATTAGCCAAAGGATTATACCTTAACCTCCTCCCCTTGGGCCACGGCATCATCATTCTCGATAATTTTCATGACTGGCTCTCATCAGGTCGCTTCCCTTCTGGAGGAGAAATATGAAGTCGGGCGATGCGGCTCACGACTGGAATATATACATGCTCCATGATTCGCATGGAATTGAGCAGAGGAGCGAGAAATCATATGGTCTTGTGCGACTCTGGCAATACTAAAGATAAGGCGGAAGGTAGTATACTGCTGATGTGAGGAGAAAACTCGCCTTGATCCATTTAAACTTTATTCTGGGTGATTAGAGGAAGACCTATGGGATGATAGAAGTTTTTGTCATATGAATAGGGTTACCATCAGCTGGCAAAACCACCTAGCTAGAGCATTTAGGAGTATGTGTTCATCAGGGATGTTAAGAAACCATCTTGCCCTGCACTCCTGTAGAATCGTGTGGATCCCCTCATCAGATCCTTGCTCATTGGTCATTGCTTCTCTAGGTTTACTTAAAATCTTCTCATGAAGGTTGCGAGCGTGGAACGTGGCTAAGGGCTAGGAAGATAGTTAGTCTTCACTCCCTCCTCTTCAGCCACTCTTCCCTGCCTTCTGTCGCAAGTAACAAGCTCAAGCTTTCTACTCTTCGCCAGAGATATGAATAGGGCATCGTAAATCGTGATTCTCTTCTTAACAGCAATATCGAATGCCTCCTCGAGGTATTTGCCTTGATCCTCAATCCTAATAATGTCCCCACTTGCCAGGTCCAAGATTATCCTGATCGCATCCTCCTCAGCCATCTCCTCTCTAAGTACTTTCTTCCAGAGACTGTTAGCTACCTCCTCTACCGCAAGCTCCAGCGTCACCACACCCTGCTCTATGACCTTCTCAGCCTCCTCCCATCCTTCCTCCTTGGAGAAATACATAACAAGTACTGACGAATCAATGGCTATCACGGTCCTCCCTCACGCTTCTGATGGAAAATCCTTTCTCAGAAGGTTTCGTCCTATTTAAGATGGATCGCCACTCCTCTATCTTCTTCCTTATCCTAGCCTTCCAAGCCAGCTCCTCTAGAAAGTTCCTCACTTCCTCGCTAACGTTTACACCCATCTCCTCTAGCTCTCTCTTGATTTCCTTCCTGACTCTAACGCTTATCACCTCAGTCTCTGGCAATGAATACCCTAGCTAGTGCTGTATACATAAAATAAAAAGGTCATCCTAATGATGTAAACAAAATTGTTTACAGAAAGATATGCGCAATGAGTCCAAGTAAGGAAACTAATTTAACTAAGGATCCGTCTATATAGCACGATAGGTAATGCCAAATAGGAGCGGGAAACCAGCAATATCCAAAGAGGACATCACCGTAGTGCTCCCAACGCTAAATGAGGAGAAGGCCATAGGGAAGGTGATAGATGAGCTTCTCTCTGAAGGATACACGAAAATTCTGGTGGTTGACGGCTATTCAACGGACAGAACCGTGGAGATCGCAAGGAGTAAAGGGGTTGAAGTAGTATACCAAAAGGGCAAGGGAAAGGCTGGAGCAATAAGAACGGCCATAGAGATAGTGGAAACGCCATATATGCTAGTGATGGATGCCGACTATACCTACGATCCGAAGGATATAGAAAGGCTGCTCAGATATCCCGAGTATGACGAGGTTATAGGGTTAAGGAAGGACAGACGGAATATCCCCCTGTTACACAGGATTGGGAACAAGATAATAAGCTCCGTTTTAAGCCTGCTGATAGGTCAGAGGGTAAGTGACCCTTGTAGTGGGATGTACCTCATCAAGACGGAGAGCGCTAGGAAGTTGGAGATATTATCGGAGGGCTTTGATATAGAGGCTGAAATTGTGGGAGAGATGCTCATTCATGGAAAGGTGACGGAGGTTCCGATAAGTTATAGGAGGAGGGAAGGGGAGAAAAAGCTGAGGAGTTGGAGGGACGGTATGAGGATACTGCTGACTGTCTTTAAGGTAGCGTGGCTTTATAATCCTGTATTCCTGCTCTCCGCTATTGGATCAATTCTGACCGTTCCCGGTATAGTTATACTTTTCTGGCAGCTCTACATTAGGTACATGTACGGTGCTGAGAGGTGGTCGTTCGGTTGGGCCTGGCTGGGTCTTATTCTCCTAGTCATAGGATTACATGCCTTTACAGTAGCAACTATATCGCTCCTCCTGAAGAGATTGGAGAGGAGGGTACTTCACCATTGATGGATCGCTCACTTACACTGCCAAAGTGATATCGTTCCACGTAGAAAGTCGATTACTATCACGATCTCTCACATAATTCATCGGTATGTGCAATAAGTCACTTATATTCGATCATCTCCTTAACCCTAGTAAAGTACCACTCAGCTTCCTCCTCACTAGCTAGATGGAGTTCAAAGGGGTGATGCATCGGTAGATTAGAAAGCTCCTCTATCTTCCTCTTTAATTTAGCCCTCTCGATGTTGCTTTCAGGCATATTTTTGGAGACCACTAGGATATCTACATCGCTTCCCCCAACAGCTTCTCCCCTGATAACACTGCCGAAGATATAGATCCTCGCATCAGGCAAGATCTTCTTTATTGAATCAGCTATCCTGCTCATGTATCTTCTCCATTCTCTTACCATCCTAGCTCTTTCTAGGAGGATATTAAAGTACACCTCCAAGTTTCAACACCTCTTTCGCTAGATTTACCAGAACTTCTGCCTCTTCTCTCGTATATTCCCTCGCTAAATACCTTGAAGCTATATAGGCATCTTCCATGAGACGAATCTCTGTTCTACTCCTTTCTAGTAACTCCATAAGTCGATCACAGCTAGGTATTTCCTTAATGATTGAGAGGAGGGTCGAGATCGAATGGGTCCTTGGATAATCTCCTAGCTTTTCCAGCAGTAGCGATTTCAAGTAAAGCTGGACAGCTTGCTCCGAAAGAAACGAGGCTATATCATAATCTCCAGAATTTAAACTGTCTATGGCCCTTTCGAGGAAGGCCTTGGACCTCCTCCTCAAGAGTCTTATCTCATCAATATGCGGCATTCAAGGTACTAGCTAGAGACAGCATTTAAGCATCACTAGTTCCTCAAATATAAAGAAACATCTATAAGAGGAGTAAAAAATTCAGGAGGAATTCCTAAGAGATTTACGGCTATCACTGGGGTGCTATGAAGAGGACCCTTGAGGACCGATGGGGAGATCCATATGATTAAACCTTAAATCAAGATTTAATGGCGATTGAGGGAAGTGTGATCCATCAGCGGCGATTTTTCTACCTTCTGATGTGTTAAGGGTCTGTTCTTCACATGTTCGTGGGATGAGAGATCGATTAATAGAGTTCTTCAGAGAGTTGGGATAGTAACGGCCTCCATTTCGCACTACACTTCCTCATGCATGAGAACCGATTTAATGAGATTGCCTAACTCCGAGTTAATCGACCGTCGTGAGCTGTACTAAGTTGTCTAGGTGAAACTATTGCTGAAGCTAACCCTTATTAAGCAAGTTATCCTACTCCAGTGAGATGCAATCCCTCAAGGAGGAAATACTAGAGCTGCTGGAGAAGGATAGAGAGTTTAGACTCGCTGTTGCAAGCCTGATAGGGTATAAGGAGATTCTCGAGAAGCTTGAGGAGCATGACAGGAAATTCAATGAGGTCATTGAAGAGATAAGGGGCATAAAGGAGAAACTTGTTGAGCACGACCGCAAGTTTAACGAGGTTATCGAGCGTTTGGAAGAGCATGACAGGAAATTCAATGAGGTCATTGGACGCTTGGAGGAGCACGACCGCAAGTTTAACGAGGTTATTGGGCGCATAGAAAAACTAGAAGAGAGATTTGAGCAATTGAGTATGAGAGTGGAGGTAACCATAGGAAGCATGGGGAGGAGGTGGGGCTCTGATTTAGAGAGAATGGTCCTCGAGATATTCAGAGAGGCCTTGGAAAGGAGAGGAATAGAGCCGGGGGAGGTCAAGAAATTCAGGTTCAAGGACGAGGATGGTAGCGTGACGGGGGTGAGGGGAAGGGTCGTCGATGTGGATATCCTAGTGGAAGATTTCCGCTTTTACGTGATTGAGGTGAAGTCGAGGGCCGAACTGGATCATGTAGAGTATCTAATGGAGAAGGTAAAGCTGGTGGAGAAGATAATGGACAGGAAGGTGGATAAGGCCATGATCGTAGCGGTTAACGTGGATAAGGAGGCATATGAGAGGGCTCGGGAGCTGGGTATTGATGTAATATGCGGTCACGTGATAGAATAATCGAATTGGATGGCCCTCCCACATCTTACGTTCTACTTGGGCTCAATCCCTCTTTATCAGTCTCAATATCGTTACCACATTCCGAGATCGCGCTAGTTCATCAACTATATATCAGTGCAGAGCCTATCCCCTCTCATCTTCCCTATGAACTCCTCTATCTTAGACTCAGGAGGTTAGGTAAATCCATGCCCCCTCCTTACACTGCTTGAGACCGATATTCTATAATAAGGGTTGCCAGAGCCTAACTGCTTCTTCAAGAGCTGCGAGCGCTTCAAAAGTTGAACAAGCGGCCATTGAGTCAGTGGAAGAGGGGCTCCAGCTTCGAGAGGTCGATAGCTCCATCACCGCTCCCCTCCCTGCAGACAATCATGTAGTGCTCTTCCCCCGAGATGAGCCCTGAGAGAGCAGCTTTCCTCCTCAAATCTCCCATGAGCTTCCTAGCCTCCATCTCCCCAACTCCCGA
>JAGGTZ010000079.1 GCA_021158805.1 Thermoproteota archaeon
AGTCGTCATGTTCATCGGGCCTAATCACAGGATCTTTTCCCTCAATGACCGTAGTGTATAGCGGTATTATGAATTCGACCCTCATGTCAGGATATATGAAGCCAAAGGTATCCACAGGAATGAGCTCCAGTGGGCTGAGCTTAAAGCCCGTTTCCTCTTTGAGTTCCCTTATTGCTCCACTTCTAGGCGACTCTCCATAACGCAGACTGCCTCCAGGGATCTCCCACTTGCCACCATTCCTTTTATTGGAGGCCCTCTTCATTAGCAGTACTTTCCTCTCCTTATTGAATATCACTACGCAAGGCACAACATGAATTTTTGTCTTCTTCACCCCACTTCACCGCGATATAGGGAGGACACCTATCCCCCCTTCCTTCTTCTTTGATGGTGTTCTTGCAAAGATCGCTGTTAGAACCATTGACGAGTCACATTGAGGACATCTATCCTCATCAGAGACCTTGCCAACATAATCCCCTTCTCTGAAGGGTCTTAACATCTTTCTACCACAAGCAGTACATTTAAGCTCAGTCAAGAACTCCTGTTTTTCCTCCTCATAGGCCAGTTTCATTTTACTTAGGTCATAGGCTAGCTTTATAGCGATTCCTATACCTGCGACTCCCATTAACATATTGAAGGCTCCGTTAGCTAGATCGTTTTTTGTAAACGAGTCTATTCCCATGTAAATTAATAGGAGAGAGACCAGTAGCGTAGCAACTAATGCGACTATCCATATCAGGTAGGCGCTAGTAGGGATCTTTGATTTCTCTTCCGGCATTAGGAAGCACCTCCAACCTTATTTCCAACACCTAGCGTGTTACCTATACCAGCAATGAGGACAAAGTCCCCAGGCATGGTTTTGGATCTTATGGCCATCTTAACTCTCTCTATGACCTCATCTGCAGATTTAGCTATTTCCTCTCTCATAGCCGTTATTGCATCGAGAGGGTCTTCCTTTATAGCTATGGCATGAAGGGGAATATTGTACTTCACAGCTACCTCCTCTATTCTCAACTTTTCAGGGCCTGGGTCCCCTATAGCTGCACCAATTCCTTCCACCACTTCTGCTGTAGGCTCACCTTCTAGCTTAGAAGCAGCATCTATCATTATTATGAGGGCAACATTTCCCTCCCTGCTCTCAACTATCCTCTCGATAGCAACACCAGGCCTCCCTACTTCAGAACCGGGGCCTTTAGCCTTTATTATAAACGCTCTCCTCCCCTCAATCTCTACCTCAGCACCAACTATGTTTTCCGCCAATTCTACGGGTTCAGATTCACCTATGAGTCTTAAAGCCACCATGGGGCCTATTCCGTCTCCTATAGGAATACCCTTCCTGAAGGCCTCTCCTGCCTTCCAGTAGGCACGTGCTATCCTCAATATTTCTGGAAGAAGCATTTGTATTTGGGCTATATAAATGAGGTTCTGGGTCCTCTTACCTAATATGAAGTAATGTCTAACTATCCTGTAAATCATATCCAATGCTAAAACACCGGTAAGCTGATCTCTCAGATTAGATCTCTTCCATTGAGTGGCCTTAGGAGCTATCTCCTCCATGAATTTATTAAGATGAGATCTAGAGTTCTGAATCAAATGTTCAAGACGTTTCACGGCTCCTGCCGGATCAAGCGTGACTGGTTCTATAAGGAAGAAGCCCTTTATCCTCTTGAACAGTGACTGGATTTCCTCCTTACTTCTACCATATTTAGAGGCCTCCTCCACAAATTTCTGAGTAGCATCATTTGTATAGCTCTCTAGCTTGCTAAGGGCCTTGCTTATCTCACTGATCCATATCTGAGCTTGGAGCTTGCTCGCGTAAAACTGCATGATAGTGATAAATATTATGAAGAAGATCCATGAGAGCCAGTCGCTCTGATTACCCATCTGCATCAGTTTCATTGGATACAAGACAACCCCTCCTTTTCGAATCAACCTGATGATATACCGTTTTAAAGCTTGTTAATCAGTGTCCTACCCTCCCTCTTAAAGTCACCTAGCCTCTCCAATAAAGCTACATAGATGAAGGGAAGCAGGGCCGTGACCTCTCCCGGGACGAATACCCTCCTAGCATGTTTAGATACTTTTCCCCAACTCACAGCTTCTCTATCCCTTGCACCACTAAGGCTTCCATCCCATTCCACTGCGGTGGAGATGTAAACAACATAATCTAGCCCACCTTTGAACTGGTTCCACCATATAGTATGGTGCTTTGAGATTCCCCCTCCTAGAACGAGTGCTCCGCTTTTCTCCATGGTGAAGCCCAATTCTGCTAATTTCAGCATATCTTTAATGAAGTCCAAGCTGAAGTCCTTCTCTTGGGAGAACAAGGATATTGCGGTACCAAATGACGAGTCTAGGAGTCCAGGTGAGAATATTGGGACTTTAGACTCCTTAGCTGCTCTTAATATAGATCCTTCACACATCTTCCCACCGATCCAGTGGAGCAGCTCGCTTGGTGAGAACTTAGGACCTAGCTCTTCTATAACATCTGGGATCCATTCCTTTACCTTTGTCTCAATAACTGGTCCGTAGTTCTTGAACGGTATGAATATATTCCCTAACCTATGTATCTCTTTCTCATAGAGCTCTTCGTCCGAAACATCAAAAGAGCCATGATAGTAGTCGGCATAGCATCTAGCTATATCGTGGTCTATCGTTCCTCCTGTAGTTATAATCACATCGAAGAATTTCCTCTTAATGGCATCTACTATAATACCTCTCGCCCCGGTGGAGATTATATCTGCCGGAAATGAGAGAAAGTTGACTGATTTGGGATCTCTTACCATATCTTCTAGTATACTGACAGATTCAGAGAGGAACTTAGATGTAAAACCACCCGATCTTTCCAATGCTTCCATTAGATCGGAGATTTGCATACCGGCATATGGGATAATATCTTCTACCTTCCTCATCATATTCAGTGACCCCTTCCCCTATATAAGGTGGTCCCCTGTGGTCAACCATATAAGAGTGATTCAGGCCCTAAAGAGATATCTAAAGGTTCACGGAAGAAGAATATTGTCTAACATCAATGAAAGCCAGGAGGAGATTAAGATAGAGTTGAGGGCGCTCTTTAGATACTACGAGAAAGAAAGTAAAGATGATAGAC
>JAGGTZ010000193.1 GCA_021158805.1 Thermoproteota archaeon
AGTCGTCATGTTCATCGGGCCTAATCACAGGATCTTTTCCCTCAATGACCGTAGTGTATAGCGGTATTATGAATTCGACCCTCATGTCAGGATATATGAAGCCAAAGGTATCCACAGGAATGAGCTCGAGTGGGCTGAGCTTAAAGCCCGTTTCCTCTTTGAGTTCCCTTATTGCTCCACTTCTAGGCGACTCCCCGTACCGTAAACTACCTCCAGGGATCTCCCATTTGCCACCATTTCTTTTATTAGGGGCTCTCTTCATTAGCAGTACTTTCCTCTCCTTATTGAATATTACTACGCAGGGTACCACGTGAATTTTTGTCTTCTTCACCCTCACTTCACCGCGATACTGGGAGGACACCTATCCCTCCTTCCTTCCTCTTCGACGGTGTTCTAGCAAAGATGGCCGTTAGAACCATTGATGAGCTACATTGAGGACATCTATCTTCATCAGAGATCTTGCCAACATAGTCTCCCTCCTTAAAGGGCCTTAACATTTTTCTACCACAATCAGTACACTTGAGTTCAGCCAAGAACTCCTGTTTTTCCTCCTCATAGGCTAGTTTCATTTTACTCAAATCATAGGCTAGCTTTATGGCGATTCCTATACCTGCAACCCCCATTAACATGTTAAAGGCTCCGTTAGCTAGATCTTCTTTCGTAAGTGAGTCCACTCCCATGTAAATTAGTAGGAGGGAGACCAGTAGCGTAGCAACTAATGCAACTATCCACATCAGGTAAGCACTAGTAGGGATCTTTGATTTTTCTTCCGGCATTAGGAAGCACCTCCAACCTTATTTCCAACACCTAGCGTGTTACCTATACCGGCAATGAGGACAAAGTCTCCAGGCATGGTTTTGGATCTTATGGCCGCCTTAACTCTCTCTATGACCTCATCCGCAGATTTAGCTATTTCTTCTCTCATAGCCGTTATTGCATCGAGAGGATCTTCCTTTATAGCTATGGCATGAAGGGGAATATTGTACTTCACAGCTACCTCCTCTATTCTCAACTTTTCAGGACCTGGATCCCCTATAGCTGCCCCAATTCCTTCCACCACTTCCGCTGTAGGTTCACCTTCTAGCTTAGAAGCAGCATCTATCATTATTATGAGGGCAACATTTCCCTCCCTGCTCTCAACTACCCTCTCAATAGCAACGCCAGGCCTCCCTACTTCAGAACCGGGGCCCTTTGCCTTTATTATAAACGCTCTCCTCCCCTCTATCTCCACCTCAGCGCCAACTATATTTTCTGCTAATTCTATGGGCTCAGATTCACCTATGAGCCTTAAAGCCACCATAGGGCCTATTCCATCTCCTATAGGAATACCCTTCCTAAAGGCCTCTCCTGCCTTCCAATAGGCACGTGCTGTCCTCAATATTTCTGGAAGAAGCATCTGTATTTGGGCTATGTAAATGAGGTTCTGAGTCTTCTTACCCAATATGAAGTAATGTCTAACTATCCTGTAAATCATATCCAATGCTAAAACACCGGCAAGCTGATCTCTTAGATTAGATCTTTTCCATTGAGTGGCCTTAGGAGCTATCTCCTCCATGAATTTATTGAGATGGGATCTAGAGTTCTGAATCAAATGTTCAAGACGTTTCACGGCTCCTGCCGGATCGAGCGTGACTGGTTCTATAAGGAAGAAGCCCTTTATCCTCTTGAACAGTGACTGGATTTCCTCCTTACTTCTCCCATATTTAGAGGCCTCTTCCACAAATTTCTGAGTAGCATCATTTGTATAGCTCTCTAGCTTGCTAAGGGCCTTACTTATTTCGCTAATCCATATCTGAGCTTGAAGCTTGCTCGCGTAAAACTGCATGATAGTGATAAATATTATGAAGAAGATCCATGAGAGCCAGTCGCTCTGATTACCCACCTGCATCAGTTTTATTGGATACAAGACAATCCCTCCTTTTCGAATCAACCTGATGATATACCGTTTTAAAGCTTGTCAATCAGTGACCTACCCTCCCTCTTAAAGTCACCCAGCCTCTCCAATAAAGCCACATAGATGAAGGGAAGTAAGGCCGTGACCTCTCCCGGGACGAATATCCTCCTAGCATGTTTAGATACTTTTCCCCAACTCACAGCTTCCCTGTCCCTTGCACCACTAAGGCTTCCATCCCATTCCACTGCAGTGGAGATGTAAACGACGTAATCTAGCCCCCCTTTGAACTGATTCCACCATATAGTATGGTGCTTTGAGATCCCCCCTCCTAGAACGAGTGCTCCGCTTCTCTCCATGGTAAAGGCCAGTTCTGCTAATTTCAGCATATCTTTAATGAAGTCCAAGCTGAAGTCTTTCTCTTGGGAGAATAGGGATATTGCAGTACCGAATGATGAGTCTAGGAGTCCGGGCGAGAATATTGGTACTTTAGACTCCTTAGCTGCTCTTAATATAGATCCTTCACACATTTTCCCGCCGATCCAGTGGAGCAGCTCGCTTGGTGAGAACTTAGGACCTAGCTCTTCTATAACCTCTGGGATCCATTCCCTTACCTTTGTCTCAATAACTGGTCCGTAGTTCTTGAATGGTATGAATATATTTCCTAACCTATGTATCTCTTTCTCATAGAGTTCTTCGTCCGAAACATCAAAAGAACCATGATAGTAGTCGGCATAGCATCTAGCTATATCGTGGTCTATCGTTCCTCCTGTAGTTATGATCACATCGAAGAATTTCCTCTTAATGGCATCTACTATAATACCTCTCGCCCCGGTGGAGATTATATCCGCCGGAAATGAGAGAAAGTTGACTGATTTGGGATCTCTTATCATACCTTCTAGTATACTGACAGATTTAGAGAGGAACTTAGATGTAAAACCACCCGATCTTTCCAATGCTTCCATTAGATCGGAGATTTGCATACCGGCATATGGGATAATATCTTCTACCTTCCTCATCATATTCAGTGACCCCTTCCCCTGTATAGGGTGGTCCCCTGTGGTCAACCATATAAGAGTGATTCAAGCTCTAAAGAGATATCTAAAGGTTCACGGAAGAAGAATATTGTCTAACATCAATGAAAGCCAGGAGGAGATTAAGATAGAGTTGAGGGCGCTCTTTAGATACTACGAGAAAGAAAGTAAAGATGATAGAC
>JAGGTZ010000007.1 GCA_021158805.1 Thermoproteota archaeon
GAGTTCTTTAATTCTCGTGATGTACTCCTGCTTCACTTCCATTCGTTTCCATTCCTTCACAGTAATTTTGATGATCTCCTCCAGCTTATTAGGAGGTATGGTAGATCTCCACGTTATTGTTTTCGAAATGATTTTAAGCCCTGCTTCTTCTAAGAGAGATTCCCAGTACTCTATGGGTCTATAATCTTCGAACCTACCAATGCTATGCATAGCCTCTCTCCATAAACTAGAGTACTCTTCATAGATCTCACACCCTTTTGGAGAAGGTTCTACTATCATTATCCTTGGAGCTAGCTCGCACGCTATTGATACCGCCTCGTAGTGGGATACAGGGTTTATTTCGTGTAAGGTAAAGTAAAAGACAACGATATCTGCTAGTCTCGTCCGAAAGGGGAATTAGAGGAAATCACAAAGTATTAAGGGAACTCCCATCTCCACTATCTCCTTAACCTTCTCTGGATCGTTATCAACTGCAATGACAGTTGCTCCTAGCTCTCTAAGCTTTTTTGTGGATTCTCCGGCACCAACATCTATTACTGTTTTACCTCTCACGCCAATAACAGACCATATTTCCCTATTGACCCTGCCTTCTTCTCCAAGGTACTCATCAAGGTGAGTCCTCGAGATATTGGGAGTCTGGTCCAAAGAGATCACCCGTTTTTATGCCGTAATCCTTTGCAAGGGAATATCTCTACATTCCTATACGACACTCTAATGCTCCTTATCCATGGGACAATAGCAAAATAGGCACACATAGCACTCTATATACCTATATTCCTAGGAGATTTTTTATTGCCTGCCCCCCATTATCAAAGGTTAAAATGGTGGATTATGATACCATCCTCTCAGAAGTTGAGCTTTACGCTTATTTGGACCCCAAGGATGCGTCATCCCTAGTATCCAAGATATTGAAAGAGATGGAGGACCTTGGATTCATTCCCAGCAGGAGAGCAGAGGGTTATGCCCTACTACCTATGGGTTCGCCTATACCAACGCATCTTAGGCTCGGGATATATGAGGCAATGGTAACCTTCTGGGTCAGGGGAGTAGGGGACATTGAGATTTCCTCCAAACATTTGGGGATGTCTCCCCAAGAGCTATTTGATGCCTTAATGAGGGGGATAAGGAAGGCCGCTGAGATCTTCAATTCCTATCAGGATAAAGGTTCAGTTAGGACCTATATTCCAGGAGAGGACATATAAGTCATCGAAAACAGAGAATATCAGACGGTACGTGAGCAGTAAGGAGGTTGTATGAAAAATCTGGAAGTTGGCTAGAAGTTCTCATCTAGCCACTTGTCCTCACCTTTATGTTACCACTGACTGTCTCTATGTCCACTGAGACCTTCAGCTCCTTAGAATCGAACTCTTTGCTCCTAGCCTCGATATAATTATCTTGAAATGTAGTTATATCTAGCCCGTGTACATCTACCTTGCCGGAGATCGTCCGGGCCCTAACTTTGTAACCGGTTTTAGTGTCCTCTAAATTGGCTTCAATGTCGCCACTTGTGCTAGATGCTACAACGCTACCACTGTTGATGAATCTCAAGCTGGACTCTATATCGCCACTGACAGTCCTCATGTTAATTTGTACCGTTGATACCTCGACATATAGATCGCCGCTCGTTGAAACTGCCTCCACTCTCTTGATATTTCCATCTATTTGCATGTCACCACTCGTGGATAGTATGGATAACCTGCCAATAGATGCCTCCTCGATGGATACGTCTCCACTTACCGTTTCTATCTCTAAAGAAGATATATTCGCATTAGCAGGTACTTGAATCTCTAGATACGACGGAAAGGGTCCTAGAAAGAACCAACCGGATCTGTACTTATCTACCTCTGAGGTATCCACTTCAAGGTCTAGGACTCCATCGCTTAAGCTCTTTTCCACCTCAATCTTCCTCTTAACAAGCTCTACCGAACCTTTAGGAATATTAAACACAACTTTAATGGACTGACCAGACCATTCCCTTACGACGACATCGCTGGATATAGTTCTTACAGAGAACGAAGCCTTAGTGGCACCTTCAACTTCAGCTAGGGTAATATTCGTGTATGAGTTACCTCCCATGGGATACAAGCCAACAGGTCTACCAACTAGGGAAGGTACATAGGAGAATATGGCTGCTAGAGATAAAGCGATTAAGACCGCAACCAATAGTCTTAACACCTCAGTCCTCTTACCAAGATCCTTTTCTCTCATGAACAGACCTATTACCAATATAATGAGGCCTGCAACTATCAGAGAGACGGGTCTCATAATTTCAGGTAACTGGTGCCAATGTATCTCGAATAGAGCATATAGGAAGATGCCTAGGGAGAGTAGAGCCTTCCCTAAGTCTAGTAACTGTTTCTTCACTTCCTCTCACCTTTCTCCCTTAAGCCAAGCAGTACTAGCAGGGCTCCTAGGATTATCAGGGCAATGGGCCAATTCACCTCTATCTGTGGGAAGATCTCCTTAATCAACCAGTATATTCCCCCAAGGACCAAGATAACACCTATAATGAGGGCAAAATCTCCGTTTCCTCTTTTAGTCGTCTCTTCAACTTCAGCCTCTGCAGGCACGGCTTCACCACTTCTCCTCCTCACATAGGCGGATGCAACCAGTAGGGTAACGAATATAGCGCTCAAACCATGGTGTATCCAAGCAAGGAGGACAACAAGAATAGCGATGCCCTCTGAAGATAGGTGTTTCTCCAAAGTATTCCCGACGTCGGCCAGGAAATCAACTATCTGTCCCATTTAGACACCCTTGGAAGCCCACAGTACTTACTAAAATAGGATTTTGACGAGAGTCCCTTGACGACTGCCGTCTTCAATTGACAAAAGATACAGATTAGCCCAGTAGGAGGCTTATTCCGTTCATTGAGTCTAGCAGTATCTTCCCAGCGAATACCCCAACCGCTGCACTTACGAAGGCTCTATTGAAGTCTAAGTTGAGAGAATATTTCACACATACCACTAGGAGGTAGAAGAACCATACGAGCGTAACCTTGGGCACGAGGAAGTTCAATAATATGACCTCATTACCAAGTGTCTTCAGTAAAGTAGGCTCTAACCATATTATAATTGAGGTAAAGGACATGGGAAGGAGAGTTGCGGGATAGGAGAGCGCTATCCTGCCCAAATTTTCCACTCTGTATGCTAATTTTGCTGCTAGGATGGAGAATATGAAGGGGATTATTGAGTTCATTGCTAAGCTCACCACATCCTCTGTAGCTAGATATGCAAGAGCTAAGGAGAATATTCCAATGAGCCAGCCCAGGATGAAGTGGGATCTACTTCCTTCAGCCAAGTATCTAAGACCTCTCGCAGGCCTGTAGATCAGCTCTAGTGGAGAGGGCCTACCTATCGTGGATAAACCCTTCTGAAGGGCTACCATCGCTTGATAAGCTCTCCAGCCGGTTTCCGTCAGGTGATATAGGCTGTCCGAAACGTAGATGAGTGTCTTCATTTTTTCTAGGTGATGATTCAGGGTCCCCGTTGTTAAGGATGTCTTCTTGAGGAGAGAGGTGTAGGTCTGGGACCCTTCCTCGGCTAGGATCTTAATTACCTTTCTCCTAGTCGAATGAGATAATACCTGAAAGATAGTATCGTAATCTTCATCCATTCTTCATCCATTCTTCTAGCATACTGGTTACAAAATAGTTAAATAGGTTCTGTTTCTACAACATCGAGCAATCTCCTAAGGTTGATTGACATTCCTCAATCCGAGCCTCGCCAATGCTCTCTCAGCCATC
>JAGGTZ010000211.1 GCA_021158805.1 Thermoproteota archaeon
TCAATTATATTAGCGGTATGGACGAATTGTCCGCTCTAAAACCCCCTCTAAAACTATAGCGAACTAATACTAAGGGTTAATAGAAATCACTGCATAGGACTGTGATGGTCCCTCCTCTCATAAGACATTCACCCGGATCTACTCCCATAGATAAGGAAATCGCCCTTAGGGCCATAGATACAGTTAAAGAGGCAGTTCCTTTCCTGTCGCCTGGTCCTGCTCTAATAGCTAGAGGACCAGGGGGAGAGCTACATGTAGATGTACCTTTAATGTATCAGAGCTACGCCTTGGATAGGATCCACTTCGATCCAGTGGCGATGGAGCCTTCTCCCAAGGGTCGCCCCGTAAGGGCATTTAAGGAGTCAATAAGCCGAGAAGAGGTAGCTAATGTAATGGATAGCATTATCAGAGAACTCAAAGTCCTAGAGGGGGCGGAATATAGGGAGCCAGAGAGAGCATGGATTGTCCCCTTAGCCTGGGGCCCCTACATAGTAGCACACGTTAGGGTCTCCTCTGAGGGCAACGAAATAATACCTGACTATGGCTTGACAGAGGAGGTAAGGAGGTACGTCCTTTAGGCTAATTTACGCCCTATACTCTTTTCTAAAGGAGGAAAGGGTTCTTTTAGTACTAGTTACCTTATATGCGCTACTCTCCCTAGCCGACATAAGGTTCCCCCTCAGATCGCCTAGCTATATTAATGTAGAGGCTATCTCGCTCATTATCTCGTTTATGCTGATTTCAAAACTATTAGAGTCTTCAGGGGCCTTCTCTAGGATCTCAGGAAGGATAATTTCCCTATCAGGATGGAAGATGCTTCTCCTCTTACTTATGGTCTCCGAACTGGCTGCAGCTATACTCATGAACGACACAGCCTTATTCTTCGTAATCCCACTCATTGTAACTCTCAGTAGAGTGGCCAAGACAGACCTCTTAGATCTAGCCATAATACTAACGGTAGCCGTCAACGTAGGATCTGCACTTACTCCAATCGGTAATCCACAGAATATCATAATCTGGAATCACTTCCCCCTCTCCTTTAGAGAGTTCATTACAGCAATGTTCCCATTCTTTCTCTTATCTAAGGGTTCCTCTTAATCACTACATATGTCTACCTAGGGAAATCCTTCCGCACAAATAAGGTAAAGATGCCTCCAATAGCTTTAGACTATAAGCTAATGCTTACTTCCATCTTACTTCTTATCGTTAATGTAATGCTTGCTCAATACGGTGCTGAAGTATTGGGAGTTGCCCTAACAGTCTTGGTAGCCCTCCTCATGAGAAGAAAACTTCTACTTAAGTTAGACTATCCGCTAATCCTAATTTTCTGCCTTATCTTCATGGATTTCTCTGAGATATCCTATCTCATAAACTATTATGGCATTCTCCCTACAATGAGGGCAGGGTGTACTGCCATCCTGATTTCCTCCCTACTAAGCCAAGTAATGAGTAATGTACCGACTACCATAACCCTGCTAGCGCATACTAGTAATTGGAAAGCATTAGCTGTCGGGGTGAATTTAGATGGGATCTATGGCCAATCTTATCACACTCAGACTAGCTAAGGTGAACCTTAGGAAGTTCCATTGGTATTCCATACCATTCTTCATTGTTTCCCTGGCTGTATTCTATTCCCTCAGCCAGCTCGGAATATACCCTTAAATCAGGACTGCTCTGGGTGTAAGGGTATCTGCCCTTCCTGTACCTGTTCTCGTGTCCGAGATCATTGCTTCCTCTGTATGCTTTCCCCTCCTTGGGGTACCAAAACGGGAAAGTGGCTATTATGAATGCGAGGATAAGTACTATGATGAATTTAACGATATCCCAGTATTCTCTCCTTCTCATCTCACCACCACTTATAAGTACTTACTCTTATGAAATTCGATATGATATGGACAAATGGTCCATTGAGTACTGAGAGATGATCGCAATGGAAGCAATCCCTCCATCTCTCGCAGTGGTAATAATACCGCTAAATATCATTGCAGCAGTACTATCCCTCTACCTCTCCTATCTGTCTTATAGAGCTAGGAAGATAGGCTTTCGAGGTATGTACCTCTCCTGCATATCCTTCGCCGTGATGTCTATAGCATTCTTAGCGTCTATAATCCTAGTACTAATGCTTTCTTCCCCTCCCAGAGCCCCTCCTAGGATATGGATGCCTGAGCTAGTGGAAAATCGACTTTTCGTGCTGGTGCAGTCTCTCTATACAATGAGCTACCTAATATACGCTTACAGGATGACTTGGAAGAGTGGGCTCCATACAATAACCCTCTTATTACCACCTCTTCCCTCTCTGGTCATGCTATACATATTATTCGTATCATGGCGTAGGACTTCCCACAGCGCTAAGTACTCCTACGCAGGTCTAGCGATCTCCCATCTATTGACAACATTATCCATTCTATTTGCCAAGCCTTGGCTCCTAGTGCTTGGAGAGCTAATCCGTCCATTGTCCCTTGTTCCTCTAGTTCAGGTGTTGAGGGCGAGTCGGGTTGAGAAGGAAATATAGATCCCAAGCTGCGATAATCGCTGATATGCTAGAGGCTATCTCCAGAAACCCTGGAATAGCTCCTACAAGGTTGGGGCAGGAGGCAAATGTCCCATACTCAAGACTTACCCAATATCTGAAGATTTTAGAGGAGAAGAACTTAGTTACAGTAGAGGACGGTGGTCTCTACATTACTGAGAATGGTCTGAGGTTTCTCAACGAAGTAAGGAGGCTTGAGAGTCTTTTTTCCTCCTTGGGGTTGGTTCTATAGCCTGCGCAGTCTTAGATAATAACTCCAGAGCTAAGGATAGCCCTATAGAGATTACTTATCCCTGCGGCTCTTAGTACCTCTTTAGAGATACCTGCGAGAGCCACCACTATTTAACCAGAGTTTACTCTCATACCCATTCGCTACAATTGCTCCGCTCTTCACGATTAAATTTTTATCAAAAACCCTTAATTAGATCCCGTGATACAATGGAGGTAACTTCCCCGCTATTTTGGTTAGCGTTTCACATTTTGATCGCTGTTTTCCTGATAATCGACTTGAGACATTATAAACGGACTGAAATGTCATTCAAGGATAGTCTCAAATGGGTTTCAATATGGATCGCTGTGGGACTGAGCTTCTCAGCCTACGTGTTCTACATATATGGGACAGAAGAGTTCGTGAAGTACATAACAGGATATATCACTGAGTATATGTTATCAATGGACAATATATTTGTCTTCCTAGCTATATTCACATACTTCGCAGTTCCCTATAAGAGTAGGCCCTTCGTCTTATTTCTGGGGATAATCTTCGCAGCGATTTTCAGAGCTCTCTTCATATTTATAGGTGTTGCTTTGCTGGAAAGGTTTCATTGGATGACATACGTCTTTGGAGCCGTGTTAATCTACTCAGGATATAAGATGGCCAAGGGTGGGGCTGAGAGCGTAGATCCTAGCAAGAATAGGATAGTCCAGTTGGCTAAGAAGTTCCTTCCCATACTTCCGGAGTATGATGAACGGGGAAGTTTCGTAGTGAGGAGAAATAACACCCTATATTTCACCCCGCTCTTCCTAGTGCTTCTCGCTATAGAGACTACGGACATAATGTTCGCATTCGACTCTGTTCCTGCTGTGCTGGCGATAACTAGGGAATTCTTCACGGCATACACTTCAAACATAATGGCTATTCTCGGCTTGAGATCTCTCTACTTCCTGCTTGAACATGGCGTTAAGAAACTTAAGACCCTAGGGAGAGGGCTTGCTATATACCTCTTCTACTTGGGAGTTGCCTTCATACTGACAGCCTTTGGAATTGACGTACCATCGTGGGTATCTCTGCTCCTAATAATCGCTATACTCCTAGGAAGCTTCCTCACATCGAAGGAGGAATAGCTGCCCTGACACCCACCACTCCCTTTCTATCGTAGGGTGCAGGAAATACATTAGAGGGAGTAGGCTGATAAACGCTAGGATTGAATTAATAGGAAAGTCCGGCATCTCAATTTAGTTTCAGAAAGTTATGGAAAGATTAAAGCGTAAAAGTGAGCTTTTGCTGCGCGAAACTATTATTGTTCTTACCCCTTCCCTAGCGGTGATCCCTTGATAGTTAAATGCCCAGGGATGAGGTTCGCTGAGGGCCTTACTCTAATGGGTTTCTACACGGTCTTCATCCTCATCGCGATTCTTTTAATAAATCTTTCAGTCTTGATGATAATAGAGATATATTACGTATTCTCCGCGCTATATACAACGGTTTTCCTCTGGATTCTGGCAAAGAGGGAAGGAAATACCAGATTAAAACTTACTTCTATGTCTCTAGCGATCACGCTCCTAGGGGGAGAAGTCTCGCTTCTACTTTCTATAGGTTATCTCCCAGGGCTAAATGTTCTAGCTCTCGTGCTCAAGGCCATTTACCTGATCCTGCTTTCTATATCGATTATTGAGCTGGCATCCCTAAAAGGAAGTAATAAGTTAAGGACTTACGGATTATTGACCATAATAGGCAGTTTCCTGATAACAGTACCAACTGGGGTAACTGTGATAATTGCGCTAATCCTACTTCCATTGGGTCTATTCGGGGCTGGAGGTCTGCTAAAGGATTTATACACGGAAGAGGTACCTAACTAGATGA
>JAGGTZ010000203.1 GCA_021158805.1 Thermoproteota archaeon
CTTGCCCCGTCCGAGACCTGAAATATAAAGTTAAAAGCTTTGCTAGGCTTGATTTTTCAGAAAACTACGACCATTATAAGGATTAATTTTATTATAGCTATTGTAATGTGAGCCATATTATCGGCATCGCTCCCGTTAAATATCTAGTTGGATTTCTACGTCATATCACTAAGGTGCATCCTTACCTATGAAGTCAGAACATTGATATGGGTCTTCCTCTCACTTGCCTATAGGAAATAGATTAACTAGAATAACGTGGGAAAGTTCTGGACGCACCCCCTCTAATTTAACATATTAATGGCATCCTGGAGATTCAGGACATTTCTCCATCTGCCTTTGCCTCATAGGGGCACTTACATAGGATTTATTGAACAAAAGTAAAATAGTAAAATTATTAAGTAGATCCCCCTAGTATTTCCCTGACCTCCTTCCTTCCCTCCTCAAGTTCACTAGCCTGTTCGGGATCCAATTCTTGTAGGAGTTCTAGAAACTCGCCAACATGAGTTTTTTCCTCTTTAGCAATATCCTCGAAGACTCTTCTGACCTTCTCATTCTCTGTAGCACTTGCAAACTGGGAATAGAGATTTATTGCATCTAGTTCAGCTATTATAGATAGCCTAATTGCTTGTATCAACTCCTTCTTTGTAAATTTCTTTTCCGGAGATTTCTCGATCGGATTTCTCGACAACAAATTACCACCGCTAAATAGTAGTTCTCTTAAGCTTTAAAACTGACCCTTATCCTCCAAAGATTGATGGAAATCAGTATTCTATGCCCTCTCTAGCCAATATACCTCTTGAAAATGGATGTTTGATCTCTTTAAACTCAGTTACGTAGTCTGCTAGTTCGAAGAAAGATTTAGGTGCATTTCTACCAGTTAAAACTACTTCTGTACCTTTATCTCTATGTTTAATCGCATCTATAACAGTTTCCTCAGGTAGTAGTCCGAAAGAGACCGCTACATTTATCTCATCCAGAACAACAAGTCTATATTCACCAGATTTTAGTGCCTCGGTAGCTGCCTCTAAACCTTGCCTAGCTCTTGCATAGTCCTCAGGCGTTAGGTTCTCAGGATCCACGAACTTGTTTGTCCCAAATTGCTTGACCTCCAAGTTTGGTATCATACGGGTAGCTAAAACTTCTCCTGAGGGCGAACCCTTTAGAAATTGGATAATGAGGGCTTTGCCTCCTCTTCCAATAACTCTAAGAGCTAAACCGAAAGCAGCTGTAGTTTTACCTTTTCCATCGCCGGTGTAAAGATGTACAAGCCCCATGCTGCTCATATTAATCATCTAAGATACTACACAGGCGGACCATCCGCAATCCAAGCATGTAACGCAGTCCTCCCTGTAGATCAATCTCGTACTCCCGCACTCGGGACATCTCTCGATATTATTAGCCACCTGAGTTGGTGTAGGGGTAGGCTTAAACACAGGCTGGATGGGGCTTTTTTCCTCTTCTTGTGGAATTCTCTTCAGTTGGGGCTTCCCTATCTCTAGGAGTTCCATCATTTCCAAAGTTTTGTTCTGGATCATCACTATGTACTCGCCCTTCCTTTGGGAGGGAGTGACTAGAACTTGGGCCGCCTTAGAGCCATCTCTATATACTGTAATTCCCTTTAGCCCTAACTTGTAGGCAAACAGGTAAGCCTTCTCCACATCTCCTACACTGACCCAGTTTGGCATGTTTATCGTTTTACTCACAGCAGCACAGATCCACTTAGATATCTCAGCCTGAGCCCTGACATGATCCCACCAAGGTATGTCATAGGCCACTAAGAACACCTTTTGAAGCCTCCTAAACTCCTCTTCTCGACCTTCGGGCGGATCTAGGCCTTGTAATGAACCACCATTATCAGCTATCTCCTTCAGGAGTTTCTCGTTGTACAGGCCTCTCTCCTTAAGCTGTCTCTCAAATTCCCTATCAATATAGAAGAATGAGCCTACAGTCACCCTTTTCTCATATACTAGTGCGAATTGAGGCTCGATACCAGAGGAAACATCAGCAATCATGGAGATAGAACCCGTAGGGGCTATTGTCGTTACTTCCGCATTTCTTATGCCGTTCCTCATGATTTCTTCCCTCAGATGGTCCCAGTCTAAGTACCACCATTCGGGATGATAGTAGCCCTCAACCGGCATCTTACCCTTCACATAGTCAGACTTGGGATAGAGTGGGAAAGGCCCCCTCTCCTTTGCCCTTTCCACACTCTCAACCATGGCAAAGTAGGTGAGATATTCCGAGACCCTCCTCATGAACTCAAATCCCTCTTCACTATTGTAAGGTATACCCAGTGCGAAGAGTACATCGGCCAGGCCCATCATTCCCATGCCTACCTTCCTGCTTGCCTTAGTATTCCTCTCTATTTCTGGTATCGGGAACTTATTCACATCTATTATGTTATCTAAGAATCTGAGCGCGATCCTTATGTCTCGGGAGTATGAATCCCAGTCAAAAACAACTACCCCATTCTTCCTCTTTACGTAAGCGTACAGGTTAATACTTCCCAGGTTACATGACTCATATGGATACAATGGCTCCTCTCCGCAGTTGTGGTTCAACAAGCCGTTTGCCACGTAATTATGATATATCGGGACTGTGAAGTCGTAGAAGTCCACCGGTCCCACATTTTCCACCAACGACACGGTGGCCCATATGGAGTCCCTCTTAGTCTTCTTGAGGAGGAGTTTCTCCAGCTTCTCCACACTCTCGAATCCTATCAGGTCTTTGAATATCTTCCTGCTATATCCCTTTACTATCAATTCGTAGTACCCCTGTGCCCTGTACATTCTCTCCTCGCCTTCCTTAGTGACATAGTGGAATTCAGCTTCGTAGGGCCTCTCGTATATGACTGAGTATACGCCAAATGTGGTCAGCAGCATCTGCACCTCCTTCAGTAGGCCCAGACTTGCGCTGACGAGCCTCACCGCCCTATCAGCATCCACGTATCCGTCGGCCGTGAAGAGGCCTCTGAGGAAAGAAAGTAGAGACCTAGGAGAGAGTCTCCATACTATCTCAGGCAGATGTCTCTCTCTGCTTCTATCCATTGTCTGACCCATCAACTTCATCACATTCTTGTAGACGGTAGTTGCGCGGTTATACTGTACCTTGTGCTCACTCTCGCTGAGCATATAAGTGTGAGAGAGAGGGTTACCCCCTAACTTCTCTACTCCCCTCCTAACTCTTTCCTCTGCAGCACGATCCCTCTGGCTGAAGAACCAAGCCACGTAATGCTCATTTAGGGTTCCATCTCCAACGAGCCAGCCTAGTGTGAAAGCAATGTCCTCATCTAAATCGTAGCTACCTTCGTACGCTTCATCTAAGAACCACGGGTGCAGCCTAGAGATCTGGATTTTATCTCCGGGCTGAAGGTCTTTCGCCTCAACCCACCCGTCAGGGGTGAGGACCTTATGTTCGGGCGTGACAGTCAATTCGTATCCTTCTTTCGTAGATATCTTCAGACCTGGCTTTCTTCCCACGTGCCATACCCAAGCTTTGACTTTCCTCGGGATGAGAAGCCTCAGCTCCTTACCATGTACGGTCTTATAGATGACTTCGTCACCATTGGTGGTTACCAACTCGGTTTCATATGCTTGAGGTTCACCGCCTTCACCCAACACATCCTCATCGGCGGTTACTGTCTTGACAGGGCCTAACATCTTAGATAGTTTGTACACTTCGGAGGCGCGAAGCCATCCCTTTGGAGTAAGTACTCTCGCATCTCCAGCTATGCATGGATTAGTCGACTTTATTTCTCCTAATGCCTCGATTAGTATGTTCCTTTTGTTTATATTATCGACAAATAGTACGCCGGGATCCCCCGTCTTCCAAGCCATCTCAGCTATCTTTCTGAAAAACTCTCTGGGGTCTAAGGTGTCCCATACCTCTCCATTCCTAGGATTCTTGAGTGGATAAGGCTCTCCTCTCTCATAGTAGTCCCAGAAGTCTCCCGTTATCATTACAGATATGTTAAAGTTCTCGAATTGACCGGGTTTGGCCTTCGCTTCAATGAATTTCCAGATATCGGGATGCCATACTTCCAGTATGCCCATATTAGCCCCTCTACGCTTCCCTCCCTGCTTCACTACATCGGTTATCACATCAACGATACGCATGAAGCTCACAGGACCGGAAGCCTGACCTCCAGTTGAACGAACTATATCGCCCTGAGGCCTTAGCTTAGAGTAGTTGATCCCAACTCCTCCCCCAGACTTGAATATCATCGCTGCATCGGTTGCAGCCTTCATTATTGACTCTAGGCTATCCTCTATATCTAAGACAAAACACGCCGACAATTGGCCGATCCTAGTGCCCGCATTAAACAAGGTCGGTGAGTTAGGTAGGAACCTAAGGTCTACCATGAGCCTATAGTAGTTCAGGAAATCCTCGTAGTGATGATCAAATTCGCCCTTGAGCAACATCTCCCAAAATTCAGACCAAGCTACCTTCATCTTCCCCTGCTTGTTAAGTTCGTCATATAGGGCCTTCATTCTCTCTAAGTGATATTTATTCCAGTAGAGGGGAGGAGCTAGGTGATCTTCAGGATTACCATTCCTCAAGCCGACCTTACCGTCCCACTCCTCTGGATCGAAGTCTTCGTGAGGATGTACTACCTGTCCTCCATTTTTATCGAAGATCTTTGAGTCGTAAAGTATATCTGGAATGACTACAAGAGCAGCGACTCTGAGGAACATACCCTTCGGGTCCTCTACTAGCTTGCCATCTGGTCCCTTCTGGAGATACCTCGCTGCTAGGAGTCTTACAGCGTTAAGGGAGAGCCTCTTATCGACATCATCGACGTAATCTTTCCCTAGAATAGCCATTTTCTCCTTTCTTATCTTCTCTCTCTCCTTCCTGTAAAGGATATAGGCCTTAGCGACATCAAAGAGATCGTATTTCATTAGAGCAAGCTCTACTATATCCTGAATTTCCTCAACATGAGGAGGTCTCTCATCGGAGAATGTCCTATTTATTACCTTTAGTATATAAGATACGACCTTATTAAGAATAGCCTCATCATAATGCCCAACTTCCAACATGGCTTTCTCTATAGCCCTTTTAATACGAGAAGCATCAAAGGAGACAACCCTTCCATCCCTCTTTACTACCTTACTAACAGTCATCAGGATCATGAATATAGACACTTGCTTTTTAATTTAGGTCCCTTTCAGGTCCGTAAGCTTAAAAAGAGAGAGTTTATATAGGGCATAATTAACTCATATTTATAATATCTGCTTCTTAAAGTGAAGCTATACTCTTGTTGATTACCTAGTAATATACTGGTCTTTCTAACTTCTTAGGGAGCGTTACACCCCTCTGTCCCTGGTATACACCTGTATAGGGTTTTTCCACTTCTCCCTCCACTTTGAAGAATACGACATGTAGGAATCTAACCCCCTTATAGAGCCTGACAGGCGCGGGCCTGGTCCACATAACTTCTATCGTCAACTGTCCTTCAAATCCAGCGTCGATTAATGTTGGTGCGGCTATGAAGCCCCAGCGGGCTATGGAACTCCTTAACCCGCATAAGGCTGCAACATCGTCCGGCATCTTCACTCTCTCCTCAGTTACCAGGAGGATGCTCGTATTACCAGGAATTATTATACCCTCGTCTGGTATCTCCCTTATGGAGAAGTGGTCTTGAGGGTCCGAATTAACTGGATCTATGACCTCACCTCTGACTACAGGAAAGGCTATCTCCGGTCCTATCCTCATGTCAATACCATTCTCCCTGATAGAATCTTCGTAGATAGGGTCTATAAGGAGTTTACCGCTATTTATCAATGACTTTAAGGCTCTATCGGACAGTATCATAAGATCGTATCCCGAATAGATGGATAAAAAGTTTCTGAGGTGCTGATGTACCACTCCCATTAATAAGCAGAGGGGGAGTTTACTCTCGAGTGGTTATATATGATCAAACGACTCTGGGATGTTACGCTCACAGTTAGAGATTTCAAGAGAGCCGTAGACTTTTATGAGAGAGTTCTTGGGTTACAGAAGAAGTACGAATTCCAAGATTATGCAGGATTTGACTGCGGAGGTGGGGGATAGGACTTAAAACATGGGGCGAGATTGAAAAGCCCCGCAAAGGGGAACCTCGTATAAATTTCATGGTGGAGGATATCGGGGAAGCATACGAAATCCTAAAGGAGAATAGTGTAGAGGTCATTGAGGGCCCCAAGGAGACCCCGTGGGGTGGACGCATTTTAGTGTTTCTAGATCCAGACGGGAACACCCTACAGTTCACGGAGATAGAGTGGAGTAGGTATTTCAGGGCATGTGCTTCGCAGTGAGAACTGCATAGTGTAACTCGCCTAGATTGTAACTTGACGATGTCAACCCTTGACCCTTCAGTGCGATAATCCACGATTATCTTCATCGCACTGGTATGCACGATCGAAAATACTTATATTACTGCATTGTATTACGGTATGATGTCAGTTGTCGTAAGCTTCAGAATAGATAGAAAGATAAAAAGGAAGATGGATGAGCTCAAACATATCAATTGGAGCGAGATAGTCAGAAGAGCCATAATTGAAGCTATTAGGAGGGAAGAGACGAAGAATCGGAAGAAAGACCTCACTAAAGTTAGAAGGGCTGCTCTCAGATCTGAAAGGCTCTCCCGTAAGGTGGATGGATGGAGCTCTGTGGAGGAGATAAGGAGATGGAGGGAGAGGCGGTAGTTGACGCCTCGGTCGTGGTCAAGTGGTTCGTAGAGGAGGAGCACTCTAAGGAGGCAAGGCTACTGAGGGATGCCTATGCCTCCGGCACCCTAGATCTGATAGCTCCCAGCATACTGCCCTATGAGGTATTGAACGCCCTTAAATACTCCGGCGCCTTCGGGGAGGAAGAATTGAAGGAGGTTGTGGGGACACTTGATGACTTCCAGCTGACCTTCTACACCCTCTCTGGGGATCTCGCTAAGAGGGCAGTGGAATTAGCTATGAGAAAGGGGATAACCATTTATGATGCATCCTATGTAGCCCTAGCCGAGTCCCTAGATGCTCTATTGTACACTGCCGATGAGAGGCTCCTGAGGAAGGTGAAAAGCGATAGCGTTATGCATATCAGGGACTTCAAGCCGTGATATGCGTAAGAACTGACAGCATGGCAGGAGTTTAGATCCTCTTCTTGAAGGATTATTAAATTTACGGAAGGTTAGGGCTAGGTAGATTGGGGTATCAGGTCCCGAGAAGACAGTTTGATTATGGCGTACTTTAGACATACAACCAAGACAAGATCCTACCCAGCTTTCTCGGGATTTCGGCTAAAAAGGAGCTAGAAATGAAGAAAGATAGTTGAGAGGTAAGCTTCATTGATACTGACGCTATAGGATAAAGCGGAGCGTCTGAGGGTAGTAAGGAAGTATTCCCTGCTAACCGCTTTCTCATGTTGGAGCACCTGTGGGTTGTTTGGGCTTATTACACAGCAAGTTAGTTATAATAGTCCCTTAGCCCTCATTAGCTCAGCTACTAATATAGCTTGCCCTGCTGCTCCTCTAACAGTATTATGACCAACGCTTACAAAGAGTAGTGATCTTCTATTAGATCCTCTCCTTATTCTACCGACCGTAACGCTCATCCCTCTCTCTGCCCATCTATCGTACCTAGGCTGTGGTCTGTCGACTTCTTCTCTCACATGTATGGGCCTTTCAGGAGCTGTAGGTAGCCCCAGATGCTGAGGTTCAGATCTAAATTTGTTGAGAATCTCTTTGGCTTCATCTAGATCTACTTCACTTTCAAACTCCGCGTGTATCGCCACCATATGTCCGTCCAGAACCGGAACCCTCATACAGGTAGCCTGAACGTTGAAGTCTGCCATTTCTAATTCTTTACCCTTAAGGTCCCCCAACAGCTTCCTCAGCTCTCTCTGAACCTTCTCCTCTTCTCCAGAGATGTAGGGAATTATGTTATCGACTATACTGTAGGATGGGACTCCGGGGTATCCAGCACCTGAAATGGCTTGATAGCTCGCTATATTGACTTCCTTTAGTGTAAAGGCCTCATGGAGAGGTTTCAATGGTAGCGCTA
>JAGGTZ010000175.1 GCA_021158805.1 Thermoproteota archaeon
CCTTATCGCTCTAAAAGCCCTCTGATATAGATGAATCCTATGCCTATGCTATTTTAGCTAGGGAATTTGCCATCTAGGGTTGAATGGAGCCCTCATGTCCCTTCAGAATGTTCGTTCTCTTTTTTCTCTTCTTCTAATTTCTTTAGCTCCTCTTCAAGCTCTTTTTCTATCTCCTCTATCGGCTTTGGCGGAGGTGTCGTAGCTAAGGTGTAGCCTATCCATCCAAGCACCCCAAAGACCCCAAGCACTGCTACGAACCCAGTAAGCTTGAGAACAAGTATTGCAATGGCCTCATCGTAGAAGAACACGAGATATCCGTAGATCAATATAACTAATACGGATAGAATGAGTAAGAGGGCACCAACGAGCTGATCTCTCTCCATAACAATCCCCGATTTAATATATACGATTAGCCTTTGATCAACAGCTAACTTTTTATAAAAACCTTATTCACTAGAAGCCTCTAATTGAAATTCATA
Organism: Thermoproteota archaeon; assembly: GCA_021158805.1. Taxonomy (GTDB): domain Archaea; phylum Korarchaeota; class Korarchaeia; order Korarchaeales; family Korarchaeaceae; genus Korarchaeum. Next base: position 480 of record JAGGTZ010000175.1, read on the forward strand.
TGGGACTGCCTCTCTGTAATGTTGTAGTATGGACTATTATGAAGTATTTTTAACAATACTTACGGCCTTCGTAGTACTCCTTATGAACTCCTAAAGCCCCCGGAAGTTAATATGAGAAGGTGGTCTAACGGAGATTGAAGCCAGCGCTCCTGTCAAAATATATGATGATCAAGAAAACGCAGATCTCCTATCACAGCTTAGGACCCGTCTACGTGGGAAATCAGTGTAAAAATGATATCCACAGAAGTTTTATATGTACTTAGGAGGATCGATAAGAAGGAGCGTCTATAATGCTCATACCCCCTCTCCGTAGTTCAGTTTTTTCAGTAGCTAGCGAAGCCATGTGGGGAGGGGTACAACTCACCTTCAGCGAGCTCATGATAAGGCCCATCCCATTACTAGGCGAGCTTACCTCCGATAAGGTGAGTGGTCATCTAGCGGGCGAGCGTGTGTTTGGGACGAGAGATTCATATGGCTGCTATACATGCTAATAAGCTAGGGAGGCATTTGACTAGAGATCTCGTGATTACTCCTAGACATCACATCTGGAATGTTCTAATTATTGAGAGTACATTAACACCGTGATATCGATGAAGCTGTGCATGTTAGCTCCAGAGTTCCTTCCCATTTGGGGTGGCGTGGGTAGCTATATCACTGGACTCATTAGACACCTACCTAAAGACATCGAGATTCATGTTGTAGCACCGTTCAGAGAGGCTATGGGCAAGCACAGGATATCTTCAGGTGATTATGATTATCCTAAGTACTTCAGCGATAATATCCATATACACTTTCTGAGTAGGGCGACTGGGAGTTTCTTCTACAATGCTAAATTCCAGTTAGCTGTAGCTAAATACGTTCCAACGCTTGTCAAGAAGGAAGGAATAGATATAATACATTCCCATGAAGCATATATGCCAGATATCCTGCTACAGTTCAGAGACATCAAAGTCCCAATAGTAACGACCGTGCACACGACGATTAAAGGGCAGAGAGAAGGAACGAAGAGGTCCGGTATGGGTCTATGGGAGCTAGATGCATCTGAAAGGGCTACGATACTCCTGTATCCTCTCTTAAGGTTAGCTGAAGAGGTGTACTTTGCGAAGAATAGATACTATATTACTGTATCAAATTGGATGAAGGAGCAGCTACTAAGGCAATATCCGAGGATACGTAATCGGAGGATATATGTAGTATATAACGCTCTAGATACAGAATTCTGGAGTCCTTCCAAGGAAGAAACGGGCAAGCTAGAGAAAGAGAACATTGTGCTCTATGTTGGTAGGTTATTGGCGTTGAAGGGTATTAATGTACTTATTAGGGCTATACCAAAGGTCCTCAAAGAGAATAGGAACGTAAAATTTGTGTTTATTGGCCCTGGCAATAGAGAAGTGTATATGAATATGTTAAGGGAGACTGGCGTTCCAAGGCCTAATTACGCGTTTCTAGGCTATAGAAATAGGGAGGAACTGCTAAGATATTACCGTATATCTAATATATTTGTGATACCCTCCTACAGCGAGAACATGCCTATGACTCTATTGGAGGCAATGTCCTGCGCGCTTCCAGTGATATCAACGAGAGTGGGAGGAATACCAGAGGTAGTGAGTGACTATGTAGACGGCATACTAGTAACCCCTGGCTCTGTAGACGAGCTAGCATCATCGCTGATACTCCTTCTTCAAGATGAGAACCTGCGTAGATCACTCGGATTAAATGCCAGAAAGAAAATCATGGAGAAATTTAGTTGGAATAAAGCTATACATAGAATTCTTGGGATATACAGAGAGATAATGGAGGGTTCGTGACAAATTGGGTCATTACATATGAGAGTACTTCACGTAGTACAGACACCTCTGAATTTCGTCGGGGGTCCTGCGACGTACGTTAAGGAGCTTGCTGAGAATCTAGCTAAGAGAGGACTAAAGGTTGGTATCGTCGCTCCCTACGCGAAGCCAAGTAAAGAGATAGCAGAACTCACTAAGAAGTTTGGCATAGAGTACCATTCCATTGACACCACGATACTACCTAAGATGCTTCTTAGAGATCCTTGGTTCTTTAGCATCATAGCACATAGATCTTTATCCGAAATCGTAAGGGACTACGATATAATCAATGTACACGTAGAGAGCTTACCTCTCCAAGCAGCCCTTAAGTCATTTGAGGATAGATCGCTAGTTGTAACAGTTCATGGATGGTCACTTTACGAGGACTATAGATCAATAAGGGAGAGTTTCGACTTATACAAACTTATTCATCTAATTACTGTTGCTACTAGACAGTATCTGGCTCTTCGCCTACTTATTGAGAATAGTCGTGCCATAGTGGCTGTTTCAGGATATCTCAGGGAGATATTGATGGGACATTTCCCCAAGGCTAAGGATAAAACAGTAGTAATCCATAATGCCGTTAACACAGATATCTTTCGACCTATCGATCGTGATATGGCCCTAGAAAAGGTCAAGAGTATACTGGTTAGACGTTGTGAGAGCTTAGTATCACTTGATGATGAGATGAGCATCATACTGTTCGTAGGACGTATAGGTCCACAAAAAGGAGTTGATGTACTCCTCAAGAGTTTAGCTCGCATACGCAGGAAGGGATGGGTATTATTTTTGGTAGGGGAAGGCAATGCCCGCTATGTGAAAAGGCTTAAAGATATGGTATCGAGGCTTAATCTAAAATCACAAGTCTGCTTTATAGGTGGAATAACACGGGTATATCTTCCGTATTTCTACTCATCCGCGCAAGTGTTTGTTCTCCCATCTCGTTTTGAGGGATTGCCAGCCACAATATTAGAGGCAATGGCATGTGGAGCCCCGGTAATAGCTACGAGAGTTGGAGGCATACCAGAGGCCATTATAGATGGTGTTAGTGGCGCTCTAGTAGAACCTAATTCTGTTGAGCAATTGCAAAAAGCCCTTGAGCGACTACTTGACGATCCTAATCATAGGGATAGACTATCCAAGACAGCTCTTCGGGCAGCAAGGAAGTTCTCGTGGGATAGCGCCGTGAATCAATATTATCAGCTCTATAGATGCATAGGGAATGAAAAATGCTAATTATAGCGCTATCAGGTCCCGATGGAACAGGAAAGACGTCATGTGCTAGAATCTTATCAAGGATACTATCAAGAAGAGGTTTTAACACAAAATGCGTGTGGATAAAGCATGTTCATACTGTAGCCTATATCCTAGTGAAGCTCTTGGAGATCATAAATCGCAAACATGTTGTAAGGTCGCATTCCGGTACCTTTGTTACACACTCTATGGCTAGCCGCTTATGGGGATGGATAGAACTTATTGGAATCGTACCGCTGGTATTGAAGATCTATGTGTCTGCTCTGATATCAAAGTACATAGAGAATGAAAGTACTGTATTTATTGCTGATAGGTACATTTTGGACTCCCTAGTTCATGTGATTATCTCCTTAGTTGTTCAAAGGAGGGGTTGCCCGTACGCAGAGATCATATACTCCCTTCCATTCAAGGTCATGAGGGCGTTGTTGATGAGATCAACGATAACTATTCTACTTGATGGAGATACTGATGTACTAGTGAATCGCAAGAGGGATAGACGAGATCCATACAGTTACCTCTCTCTGCAGAGAATGCTCTACAAGAAGCTGGCGAGGGAACTAAATATACCCGCATTATTCATAGACACGACGAATAAGCAGATTCATGTAGTATGCGGCGAAATATACGAATACATCTCATCCTCACTCGCATAGAAATGTCAAGAAGAGAGAAAGTCATCATAATTGGTATTGATGGTTTAGAGCCGGCATTTGTAGAGACTCTTAAGGAGAAGGGAATCTCAAGGGGATTCGCGTACTTTTACGAGAATGGTATTGTTGCCCGTATGCGTAGTACCTTTCCCCCAGACACTGTTCTCGCATGGCCTACAATATATACTGGTCTAATTCACCAAAGATTCGGCTTAGAACCCGAGCCAGAATCGATATTTGAGCTTCAGATAAAGAGCTTAAATGTGAGGAGGAAATTAATGGGCAAGACATTCTGGGATATAGCTTCCCACTTTGGTAAGAGGGTATGTGTAGTTAATCCCATCTTTGGATATCCTCCATGGCACGTTAATGGAATTATGGCATCAGGTCCTAGTTTCGGCCTCCATGGAAGCCCCCTATCTATTCCAGCTAGAGATGATTTGAAGGGATACAAACTAGGTACATACGGTAAGACCCCATTGCTCTTACACGAGTATAAGGAAATGTATAACGAGGCATTGAAACAGCTATTAGACATGTTCAAATTAACCACAATCCTCATAGATGAAGAAGATTACGATCTGGTATTCACAGCGGACTATACACTCGATAGGATACAGCACTATTTCTGGAGATTTGATAACGAAGATGATCCATGTAGGCCCAAGTTGATTAACCCATACAAGGGACTCATCGAGAGGTATTATATGCTCATTGATAGACTTGTTACGTACTACGTTGAGAGATATGGTGACGATTACACAGTAGTTGTTTTAGGAGATCATGGACACACAGGAAGGCCTGCTAGGCTGCTCTCTGTAGAGAAAATCTTGAATGTTGAACCTAGATTAAGCACTATTAGTGTCCTCAGAGATATAGCTTACCTGCTGGCGTTCTATTCACACATGGATGCATATGCTTACAAGGTCATCCGATATTTACAATCGATAGGCAAACTCAGAAGGATATTGCTAGGAAATGAGAAAAATTTCGAGGCAGATGGCGGCATGATAAAAACACTTAAACAATTCGGCCTAAAAGAGTATGTCGGCATTAGGTTCTGTGGCGAGAAGAAAGGATACAAAGGTAGGTCTGTATCTGAGTTATTAACCAGGGTATTGAGTGATCTGGATATGGTTGACTTCATTATGACGCCAAAAGAGTACTATGGTGTTGAGGATGTTGAATACGAGGCCGATCTGTACCTGAAGCTGAAAGGCTTCGGCAACTACCCAGAAGCGAATTCGCTTCTAGCTCACCCCCTGCATCGCAGTGGATCACATCTCGTAGCCTATTCATTACTAGGAGGACAGAGGCAGGCACAGCTACCATTCCCCATGGAGCTAAAAGATATATGATCTTAGTTAATATACGACCTAGAGAGCTAGAATCATCCCTTTCTACAGCTATATCCAGTCTCGTCCTTGGGAACAGAAGTAACAGGGGGTGATCGACGTAATAGAATCTTCCATAGGAATAAGGGGTTGGAGCCCTATGAAGCTAAGGAGAGAATCAGAGGATCCTCCATTCCCATGATGAGCCATTCTTATCCTCCTGAAATGGGTAATGAGAACATCTTGAATCTCTTAAGAAGCAATCTACGTTCAGAAAGGGTTCCAGTCTCCTAAATCAGTCGCTTATAACAGAAAGTCTTGTGGAATCTAGGAAGTAAGAATATTCACCTTGGGGATCTAGGTGATGCCCGCACGCGCTCGCCAGTATCTCCTATAAACAATACAATTAAATCCTTTTAGGGAGTAGTTGAGTAAATTTACTTCTTCCACTATCCACCAAGCTTTTCCGGATAAGGAGAGGATTCAATTTGACCACAAAACTTACCAGTAATGAATATCAAAACATATTAAGGCATCTTTAGGCCGTTGATTAACCCTAAGGGAGGTCACATAGCTAGTATACCCTTCCTATAATGAGTTCCACACCTTCCTCCTCAGCGAGATCCTCTAGTTTCCTAGACACCACCTTGCTAGCCGTCTCCACAATGAGTAGCTTTCTAGGCTCCTTTCCGTAAAGTTCTCTTATCCTCTTAACTTTTCTCAGGAGCTTCTCCATCTCCTCTTCCGCAGACTTAGCGTGAGCCGTCACTTCTCCCACTATGAGGGGATCTTCTAAGAACAGGTCTATTTCCTCCCCTTCGATGACGATGGATCTAAGCTCCTTGTCCTTTGGGATCTCCCCAGCCCTCCTCATTCTATCGGTGAGGAACCTCCTCACGAATTCCTCAAAGGTCATACCAGCGAACCTACTCAGTTCCCCAAAGGCGTACATTATGGATGCACTGAGACCCTCGTAGATTCGATCCATCCTCCTCTCGAGGCGTCTCTGCTGGATCTGCATATCTTTTATGGTCGCAAGCATCTCGTTGAAGTCCTCCCTCAGCTTGGTCTGCTCGCGCTTCAGCTCCTCGATGCTCTGCCAGATCTTGGTCTGCTCCTCCTTTATGGCCTTTATCTCCTGCCAGATCTTGGTCTGCTCGCGCTTCAGCTCCTCGATGCTCTGCCAGATCTTGGTCTGCTCCTCCTTTATGGCCTTTATCTCCTGCCAGATCTTGGTCTGCTCCTCCGCGAGAGTGCGCATCTGCTCGACGAGCTCCCTCATCTGGAGGGAAAGAGAGAGTTCTGGATAGAGTTCAATGATCTTCTCCAGCAGCTTACGGGCCTTTTCTGGATTATGCTCCAGTTCCCTTACCAGCTCCTCCACTAGAGACATAGCTATGTAGGCATCCCCCATATACGAATAAAAAGATAGCTTTATACTCAGAGCATGCTAGCTAACGCGATTAAATTTACTCAGTATGTAATTTCTAGCAAGAACCGGCCTAAGGGAATTCTGTCTGCAACCTTCGCCGACAAATTAATCTTAGTAGAATCTCCTTTACTGCGATTGCTTTGAATTCAGTAAATTCTATTCTATATAGCGAGCTGGGACTCCAACATGATTGAAATTCGCTCTATTAAGTGTGGGAGTGTAGTAATCACGTAAATTCGGAGACCATACGTACCTCATACCTCTATACTCTCTTCATGCTCTATATCCACTAGAATGTCCTAAACTCGTAGGCTGCTATAACCAAGATTCCCCTCTCCTCTGCTTCCCTCTTGGCAGATGGATGGACTACGAATCCCACCATGAAGGCTACCACTTCACGGCCCACTCTCCTGAGGGGTTCGATTACCTCCCTATAGAGCTTAAGGACATCCCCTCCATATATCCTCGACTTGGTCTCCCCGACTACGTCTACAACCCTACCTTCCCTGAACCCTTTAGCGTAAAGATTGACCTCCACCTCCCTACCATCTAGTACAAGGAACTCCCTCTTGAGTTCACCCTCTAGGGTAACTCCATGTACCTCCTTCAGCCAGTAAGGAACTAGAGCCTTAGCTATGTCCTCTAAGCTGAATCCGACGACTTCAGAGAGTCTTCCCACCTGTACCCTGAGATCCCCGACTGCAGCAACTAGCCGATCTACTGCCTCCCTGAGCTGAGATATTGCCTTGCTGTTCTCCTCTACTGCCCTCTCCAGCCTAGTTAGCCTCTCCTCCGACTTGGCCTGAGCCTCCGCTAGCCGATCTACTGCCCTCTCCAGCCTAGTTAGCCTCTCCTCCGACTTGGCCTGAGCCTCCGCTAGCCGATCTACTGCCTCCCTGAGCTGAGATATTGCCTTGCTGTTCTCCTCTACTGCAGATCTTAGTTTATCGAACTCCTCTCTTGTGACCTTTATCTCCCGCACCTTCTCTTCAACTACCTTCACAACGAACTCATAAAGCTCGGGTGTTATGGACATCTTCTACCAATGATTCATGTTAGGTAAGGTGTATATTAATCCGCTCACTTGTGAAGCTTAACTGCTGTAGGACATTCTGTGTGGAAATTGCCTGATCCTAACGTTCCCTAACATCGTGCGATGAGGTTCCATCTCGCCGAGCTTTATCTTCTTGTTTAGCTTTCTCCTAGGTTCAAGGGAGTCGGTATTAGCATCTACTTATATCGGGAGCTATGCTATGCTTTAATGGCCTTGTACTTCCTAATCATGGCAATAAATCCCATAACTAGAGAAAATAGCACTAACGAATATAATACCGGTCCAATTCTTATTCCCCAAGGCGTATAGTTTAGGATGAGGCCTATAAGGGGTACTATTGCTAGGCTAAGTCCTATCGACAGGGCGAACCTCTCCAGAGGCTCCAACTCTGATGAAGGATAAAGGGCCTCTATCAGGACAGCTCCGGGTATGTAGAGCACAAAGGCGGTGCCCAGCACGTACCTCAGGTAGAGGAGAGGGGGTTCTGATATTAGCACCACGGTTAAGGAGGTTAACACTATATATCCCAGTAGGATCCAGTACCATAAGCTCTCCCATGAGAGGATATATGATGAAAATCCTTTGAGCGCCCGTCCGTCCATTACATCTACATAACCTTTCTTCCACAGTAGATAAACCACTTTTGCTGCCTTCTCTACAGGCATACCTAGATGAGAAGCAATTA
>JAGGTZ010000006.1 GCA_021158805.1 Thermoproteota archaeon
TCTGGTAATTTCTCTCCCTGCTGATAGAAGAGCCTACATGCTTCCGTCGTAATTGTGAAGCCTGGAGGAACCGGAAGGCCCTGCTTATGCATCAGAACGAGACCGGCACCCTTACCTCCCAAAAGCTTCCGGTCCTTAGGATCGGCCTCATCATATGTATAAACGAGCTTGCTCAAGCTAACACCATGAAATTCTTTACATGATCACCTTTATTATCATTAAGTATGGGTGGATTTATGTAAGCTACTCAAACCCAGTCCATTAATAGCTCTTAGCCTGATGAGATAGCTGACTGACAGCACTACACATCTTCCTCTCGATGACAGCTTTATTTTTTAAGGGTGGTTGAGGGCCCTGTTGGAAGAGGTGTCCTCATGAAATACTCTCCAAGGGAACTGCTGCACTTGGCATTGAACCAAGAAGGTCTAATGCTCGTTACGGCCGGTAATGTATCCTCAGTACTCTTAAGCACCATTATATGGTTCATATTAGCTAGGCTCGTTACGGTACCTGAATACGGTCGCCTAAACTACTTCCTATCAATAGGGGCTCTTCTGTCTAGTTTTACCGCCCTAGGCCTTCCTCTAACCTTACAGACATATCTCCCTAAAGGAGTCAATGAGATAACAGCAGGCTCAATAATTCTAGTTTTAATGACATCACTAGCTGCTGGGACTCCTTTCGCGCTTTTACATCCCTCAATTCCTCTCATAGCTATAAGCTACTCTCTCTTTAATCTAGCAGCCAAAGAGAGACTAGGAAGAAGGAAATATGGAAGTTATGCCCTTATGCAAAGTATGAGCAGGCTAATACTCCTTCTCTGGGTCCTTTTACTCGTCCCAGAGCTCGGTACCGACATAGCCCTGTATGGCTTCGGTATAGTATACCTCATCTTCTCTGTCTGGATCTTCAAAGAATTGAGAAATCCTCTTGCTAGCATAAGAGAGGTCAGGAAGTATATAGGGTTCTCTCTAGCAGCGCTAGCTACTGGACTAACTACAGCAATCGGCTTGAGAGTGGATAAGGTTTTCATAGGTTATCTCTATGGAAACGAAATGCTCGGTTACTATCAACTAGCATATCAGTTCTATGCTGCACTTACAGTACTTCCTGGAAGTCTTGCAAGCTACGTACTTCCTGAGAAGTCCTCAGGAAGAAAAACAAGGGCAGAAGAGATTGTGGGCATAGGATTATCGATATTGTCCGCTATAGCAGGCGTTATAGTAGCTCCCCTACTAATAAAAGAGCTGTTCCCCAAGTTCTACCCCGAAAGTTCAGTAGCTTCTCAGATCGTTTCGCTAGCGATAATATTTGATTCCCTATTTGGGATATGGTTCGCAAGTAAGTATAGCCAAGAAAGGCCTCTGCCTGTGTTAGTCGTGAATCTTGCATCAATAGGGATCCTACTCTCTTCCATCTACTTACTTGGATCGACCATGGGTGTTGTGGGACTTGCCCTCTCCCTACTAATCTACAGAGCCGCTGCCTCAGCTTTGGGGTTTATAGAAAGCAGAGTTAATCTATCTAGTTGAGGCCTGTGAACCAGCTGTCGTTACTCTACCTGCGGTCATTCCCCCGTCTACAACAAGCAGAGCACCGGTGATATAGGAAGACAGGTCCTCCGAAGCGAGGAATAGGATTGCCTTGGCCACCTGCTCTGGAACCGCTATCTTCCCTATAGGAACGAGCTGTGGGAACCTAGCGAATGCTTCCTCGCTCCCTGCTATAGATCTCAGCATTGGGGTATCCGTCAAACCTGGCACCACCACGTTGACCCTGATACCCTTACTAGCTAGCTCTAAAGCTAGAGCTCTGGTAAAAGCTATCACTGCTGCCTTTGCTGAACAATAAGCTGTTCCATTAGGATAAGGACTGACACCTGCTGTAGAGCTAACGTTAATTATGCTTCCTCCCCCCTTTCTCAGCATATAAGGGACTACAAACTTACTCATGAGGAATGTACCTCTAAGATTTACGTTTATAGTCCTATCCCAATCCTCGACACTTAAATCTGTTATAGGGCCACCTGTGAATACTCCAGCAGCATTGACAAGGATATCAATTCCCCCATAGATCTCTACAACCTCTTTAACAACTCTAATAGAATCTTCCTCCTTAGAGACATCTCCCCTATGATATGTTGCCTCATATCCCCTCGAAGATAGGTATTTTAGAGCCTTTGCCCCCCTCTCCTGAGACCTACCTACTATAGCTACAGAGGCCCCTTCCGAGGCGAAAAGATGTGCCGTTGCCAGACCTATCCCAGAGGTACCTCCCGTTATTAGAGCTACCTTATCCTCTAGCAGCATACGGATTTATGCTGTATGAAGATAAAACCTTAGCATTTACGTACAGGAGTTGCTGCCGGGGGATTCTCGCAAAGCATATATGAATCCTACTACACCTCATATCCAACTCTCTTCCTCAGCTCCCTGTACCACTTCGGAAAAGAGGCATCATTAATGATCCTAGAGATGGTATATGGTTTAATGTCCAGCACTGGAGTTCCATCAAATACATCTAAACCTGAGACGTAAA
>JAGGTZ010000089.1 GCA_021158805.1 Thermoproteota archaeon
AGGCTATCTGCCATAACATCGACATTCAACATGGGATTCTACCTAGCTACATCTCTCATCGTCCTCTACCTAGCGGACTTGGGAATGTCGGAATTCCTCATAGGCCTAACGATAACCTTGGCTAGGCTTTCCTACGGGCTAGCCTCGATGTTCTCCGGGGCCATGGCTGATAGGGTGGGGAGGTACTATCCCATGGTCCTCGGCTTCATCCTAGGTGCAGCGTCCATGATCTTCCTGTCCTTGGCCAAGATCCAGTCAATCGCCGCACTCCTAGTGATCTTAACATGGATAGGTTACTCCCTCTACAATCCAGCGGCCCTCGCCCTCGTGTCGGAGGTCTCCAGTAGCACGGCCTTCTCTTACAGCTGGTATTACCTCTTCGTCACTGCCGGCCAGATAGTGGGTCAGGCTCTCTCGGGATTCTTCGTGAAGGTGGGTGGTTATCCCCTAACCTTCATCTCAGGCGGGGCTTTGGGCGTGTTATCGGCCATCATGACTTGGGCTTGGTTCAGGGAGTTAAGATCCTCGAGCGGAATGGAATTGCACATACTTGAAGATCTCGTCACTGGAACTAGAATCCTCCTAAAGAGCAAGTACCTGAGGAATCTAGCGATAGCGCTCTCCCTCCATGGGATAGGATTCTCCATGACTTATACATTCATTCCCTTGGTGGCTAGGCTAGATCAGGGGCTCAGCGAGCCTCAGATAGGCCTCGCCCTATCCATATGGACTGTAGGCAATTTGATCGCGATGGTCCCACTCGGCTGGGTGACTGACAAGATAGGGGGAAGGGAGATGCTCATCTACCACCTAGCCGCTTCCAGTCTAGTCTGGTGGATCTACCCGTTCCTAAGGGGAGATCTCGCTATCTACACGATAATGCTCATCCAAGGATTTGTTGGGGCAATGGATATGCCAGCGAGGAGGCTCCTCCTTGTTGGTATATCGGAGGGTGAGGTAGCGACCGCAATAGGATCCTTAGACTCTATCACATTCTTCTTCGGATCCCTCGGGAACTTTCTGGCGGGCTACACGTGGTACTGGGGACACTGGGTCCCCTTCGTCATTGGATGTGTCATCAACACGATCGGCATCATACCGCTCCTAAAGACGGAATTATTGTAGGACGCATTCTGCGCGCATGAGTTCAACGCCAACCACCTCCAGGGTCTCTAGGAGTTGAAGGCAGGATGAGGAGATTGAAGGTTAACTAGTGATTATCAATGCGTTGGGGATAGTAATGGAGTAACATATCCCTTGAGTCAGCTCCAACACGATCTATGACTCTATATATGGCCTTATTCAAGAAGCGCACAGATCCAACGTCACTTGACCAAAAGCTGAGAGGGGAGAGAATATAAACGAGATAAGGTACAGAGAGGTAGGTCACGCCCTGGCTAGGGGAGTTAAGCCGAATTACGACTCAGTGAGGTTGGAACGCATAGACTACGAGGCCAGTGGCAGCCACGAGGTGTTTCTGTCCCTAGTGGGTGACAACGATGTACTAATGGGTGTGCTCAGATTGAGGAAACCTCGGCGCTAGCTCATCGCTGGGAGGTGGATGAGAGGACAGCCATAGCGAGGGAGATACATGTTTATGGTCCTCTGGTTCCGGTGGGAGAGCCCTCTAGAGACAGGGCCCAGCACAGGGGGTTCAGGAGGTGGCTCATGTCAGAGGCTGAGAGGATAGCGGTGGAGGAGCTGGATGCGAGGAGGATGCTGGTCATATCGGGTGTGGGGGCGAGGAACTACTTCAGGAAGCTGTGGGATATGAGCTGATCAGGGGTCCTTCTACGTGGCTAAGGGCCTCTCCCGATACAAATAATTTATATTCTCATGGGAATATTCTCATGGGAATATTATGCTGGTAATAGACAGGTGGGAAGGCGAGGAGATAAAGAGGAGGAAGGGCTGGCTCCTCCTCTACGGCAGGAGGAAGGTAGGTAAATCCTTTCTGTTACGTCGTCTCACGAAATGGGATGTTTACGCGACGATCACCAGGTCAAGGGCTGCGCTTGTGGATGGGGAACTGAGACCCGTCGAGGAAGCGATCCGTCTCGTCGTGAAGGTCCTCTCCTCGGGTGGAAAGGCCGTGATAGACGAGTTTCAGAGGCTCAATGATGCACATTGGGAGAGACTAGCTGAGGTACACCCGAGTGGAAGGCTGTTCCTTGCAGGATCAAGCTTGGGGATAGTGAGGAAGGTGTTCGACAGGAGGAGTCCCCTCTTGGGGTTGGTCGAACCCTTCAGACTCGACATAATCTCTTACTCAGACATGCTGGCGAATCTCAGGCCGAAGGATAGGGAGGGCTTCATATGGGCCACTCTCATGAGGGATCCCTGGGTGATACCGCTCGCGAGTGATGAGGACCCGGTTCGCTTCTTGGTGGATAGATCATTCGGGCTCTTCATGTCAGCTCAGGGACTCGTGGGAGAGGTCTTCAGCGAGGAGGAGAGGGTACTCACATCCCTCTACGACTCAATTCTCCTCCTAATGGGGGAGGGGGTCTGGAGCGCCAGGGAGATGGCGGGGATCCTCAGCTCCAGGGGGCTGCTATCCGGAGGAACTGCCGCAGTTACTGGAATCCTCTCGAGGCTCGAATCCATGGGATTGGCGATGAAGATACCCCTATGGAAGAGTGGAAGGGCCAAGTACCTTTACCGGCATAGGTCCCCACTGCTGTCAGTCCTCTACTACATGGAGGCCAAGTTCGGGGTGAGCGACGGCTACCCGCCCGAAGAGGGTGCGGTCAGGAGCATCTTGGGCAGAGAGGTCCAACTGTCAGTGGGGGAGATGCTGGCCAGGCGAGAGGGGGCGAGGCTCGCCTACCATGTGTCGCCCGCAAGCGATGTGGATGCAGTCCTCCTGAAGAGGAAAAGGGTCATAGCCGGATATGAGATCAAGCTAGGACCTATATCCCGGGAAGAGGCCGAAAAAGCTGTGAGGAGGATGAGGGAACTTGGTGTACCCTACACGGGCCTCGTCAGCTTGACTGAGAGGCCGCCCGACGTAGGAGACGAGTCTCTAGGCCCGGATGATCTGGTCGAGCTCTCGATAACCCTTAAATCCTCTCCACTCCCGCATGGTGCGGAGTTTTCCTCAGATGCTCGAACGATCTGAGATACCCTCGTGGGAAGGCTTCATTATGTTCCACTACTTCCTCTCGCTCCCCCCTTCAACATCACTATCGCTAACACGATGATCAGCGTTGCTATCATCAAGATTAACAGGAGCGAAGTTGCCAGTGAAGTGAAGATGTTGATTCCTGGCTCGGTTTCGGAGATCTTGCTGCTAGACACGTTCTCCTCAATTTCTATACCTCTGGCCGTGTCAGCAGTATATTCAACTGCTCGCCTTTTCTGACCGATCCCTTAACTGTCTTGTTAAGCTTCTCCCCTACTTCCATCCATCTACCTCCCTCGTAAGTTAGGACATTCTCTATCCCACCCCTTATGCGAAATACAGGTACGGAGGGATCAAGGAGCAAGAATAGTGAATTCGGCGGTTGAATCAGGGTTGAAGTAGCTGAAGAGGATGGCGTGCTTCTAGGGAATGGTCTTCCATTAGCAATAGCTATAGAGAAGAGGATACCAGTTATCGTGTCGAATGACAAGCATCTGAGGGAACTAAATGAGAGCTGGAGAATTAAAAAGCAGTTACGCATAGCGTTGCCAGACTGCTACGTAATATCGGCGGCTGAGGCCATAGATGTGAGATCATATTCAAGAAGCAGGAAAGCGAACTATAGCTGAGGTGATTACAGGATCTCTTTGCCTCTTTTTGCTCTGAGAAATGGAGGTCAGGGAATATAATTTAATATCCTCTTCTCTCTGTCCTACTCTAGCTAAAAGCGGACGGGGACAGTAAAGCCCCGTCACTAGCATGTTGCGATCTCTGCCCGCCTCGGTTGGGCTATTTTCCACTGCATTTAGTGGCTTCACAACTGTATAACCCTTTCGTATATTCTCCTTTAGCTATTTTTCATTTTCAAGGCTTTTTAAGCTCACTTACGTGAAGGTCCTAAGAAAATAGGGCGATATATTTAAGCTAATAAAAAGCTAAGGATATGATATACTTTAGATATCGGTTCTTTTCTGAAAAATATTAATCAAAAAGTAATATAATATTATTCTCTCATAAGATCGGTTTATCATGCTGCTAGCTAATATAGGTACGGTTATTAGCAAAGCGACCGTAACGCTCCTTATAGCATCACTCAAATTAATTGGTTTTAATTTCTTACAGCAGTATGTTAGTTTAGTATATGCGACAATCTCTATGGTAATACTGCTCAGCTATTCAAAACACGTGGGAACTTACTTGCATTTTTCTTCTTTTCTTGTAGCTATCTCACAAGAGTAAGGAGGCTTCATCGTATGTTGATGATGTGATTTCATATACGTTAAAATTATCAACAAACAGATATTGGATAGAGCAATGGAAGGAGAAATGACCCTCGCTATCTTGACATACATTCCCATGGGGTTTGTAGCCCAACTAATCGATGGAGCTCTTGGGATGGCATATGGAGTTTCTCTAACCTCTTTCCTATTGACATCTGGTCTAGCTCCTTCTGTGGCTAGCGCCAGCGTGCACACATCTGAAGTGTTTACAACATTCGTTTCTGGTTTGAGCCACTTTAAAGTAGGAAACATTGATAAGAAGCTTTTCAAGGAGCTTGTAGTTTCTGGTAGTATTTTCGCCTGTTTTGGCGCTTATCTCCTTGTTAATATTCCCACTTGGTTTATGAAACCCATAGTATCTCTTTACTTGGGTATAATGGGGGTCCTGATTCTTCTAAGGAGCTTCAATAGAGATCCTCCCACATACAAGTTGAGTAGAAGCATATTAGCAGCAATAGGGGGGTTCCTAGATGCCTTAGGAGGGGGAGGATGGGGCCCAATTGTAGCATCAACTCTCATAGCTGATGGGGAAGATCCCGCAAAAACCATAGGATCAGTAAACCTAGCTGAATTCTTTGTGACGATCTGCCAATCCCTAGCCTTCCTCACCATGTTGGGCTTACGGAATCTACAGATTGTTCTAGGTTTAATCATAGGAGGAGTGATAGCTGCACCTCTCGGAGCTATTGCATGCAAAAAGATCCCCAGAAGGGCTCTAATGTTGCTAGTTAGTGTGTTACTTATTTGCCTATCTGTAAGGGGAGTTATAAGAGGTACCTTACAATTGAATGGTAGGTGATCCCTCAGTAGATAGGTATACTCTCCTTAAGCTTGTCGATCTTCCATCCCCTGCTTTTCTTCGAAGTCACAATCCCTTGTATATCTAGTAAATGGTACGAATGCCCTAAGAGCGTATCCACCTATCAATATCAGCTTAGGATCTGAAAATGAACTCGTTCTCTCAGCGATCATCTTAAGTAACTTCAATATCTCTCTTTCACGCCTTTTCATAAGCTCTATAGCTTTAGACAAACTCAATTACCTTGTCTACAGCTTCATCAGCCAACGCCTCCTTTGTAATTCACTACAGGATGGGTTGCAGGTTAGTTAGCGCGATAAACGAAGATACTAACGACTTCAATTCTCTGCTTAAAAGTGCTTATGAATTTGATAGAGGAATGGAATACATTATATCTGGGGATGCGAGGATAATGAGGAGAATTATACTCATGAATTAGAGTTTGCTAAGAAGCATGGATTCGGCTACGTAGCTTTTAAGCCTAAGCCTAATCGGGAGCCTGTGGATGCTGGAATAATTGAGATCTATTTCCCTGAGAAGAAAATAGTATCGAACCAAAGCGGAGATTACATATGCC
>JAGGTZ010000150.1 GCA_021158805.1 Thermoproteota archaeon
AGTATAGAGCTGCTTTCGAAGGCGCTGGATTCGAGCCCATAACAAGGCTCAGATGGATGAGAAAGGAGTTAAATAAAAAAAGTTAGGGGGCTAGCCTCCTAAAGGAGGCCCTACCACGTTTTCGACCCACCATTGCATTGACCAAAGTTCATCGTGTCCGATCCTCTGTCCCGGTAACACCTTGAGGTTGCCATTGTTATCGTAAATGGGGCCAGTGAATGGGTCGAATGTCTCATCATTAGCGTAGATCCACTTACTACCCGTCCAGATTGCCCCCATCTGGATTAATCTAGCCATTACCAATGTGTAGACGTCAGGATTCTCCAATATGGTGCCGTTAGGTAGTTGTACTGTTTCTTGAACCTTCACTGATTTGAGCTCATTCACGAATTTGGGATTGATCGGTTGATTGAAAGTGCATCCTAGCTCTACAGAGCCCTCCTTCAGCTTCCACCAGTAATCAACATCCTCTAGGTTGTCAGTGGAATAGGAACCAGCGTAGATCTTGCTCAGTATGTCATCGTATATTTTCTCCCAATGCACCAATTGCCCGCTCACACAGACGTCCTTTCCGAACTTCTCCATCGGACTGTAGTGACCGAATGCCAATACTCTCTCACCTTTCTGGTAATGTTCTTGAGCGACTTGGACTACAGCGGGGGAGTCTTCTGTAAAGGCAAGTACATCAACTCCTTCTGAAATTAGGGATTCAGCAGCCTGTCTAGCTTTCGTTGGATCATACCAGGCCCCTATCTCCCTCACATAGACTTTACAGTCTGCACAGACCTCCTTAACTCCTAAAGCGAAAGCGTTTATGTGTCTGACCACCTCTGGGATGAGGTGTGCAGCCACGTAACCTATCTTCTTTGTCTTCGATAGTGCACCAGCCATTAGCCCATTAAGGTAGTAAATTTGGTAGAAGTCCGCGAAGTATGTACCCATATTTGGCGCTCTCTTATAACCTGCACAGTGCCAGAATATCTTATCGGGATGTTTCTTGGCTTCCTCGAGGGTGGGATCCATAAAGTCGAAGCTCGTAGTGAAGATTACGTCATAGCCCTGAGAGATGAGCTGTTCTATCACTCCCGCAGCATCTGCTGGTGCCACAGATTCTACATGCGTGGTCTCAAGCCAATCATATTTCTTATCGACCATCTCTTTGGCTTGGTGATGGGCATAGGTCCACCCTATGTCTCCAATAGGTCCTACATAAATGAACGCCGCCTTTATCTTCTTTCCTTCGGGGGAAATGGTCTTAGTCACAGTAACTGTAGTTGTTCCTGCCTGCCCTGCTTGCCCAACGGTCTTAGTCTGAGTGACAGTTACTGTGGTAGTAGGGGCAAAAAGATAGCCCAAGGCCACCCCAACAAGGAGGAGTATAATAGATAGAGCGGCCCACTGGGTAGAGGTCATAACAACTACCTCATGAGGGTATTACTACCGCGCGAAAAGGCATTTCATAAATCTGACTGAGTCATTTCCTCTGCACCGAAAAGTTTTCAAGTAATAGGGATCCAGTTTAGGAGGCTGCCTTGGGAGGCGGCCGGAAGGGCCCACGGGTAGAGGGGATCTAGCGCCTCATGGGGGGTAGTGGCCCTTCCTTTCTACCTTTCTTCTCTCTCGTAGGGTATCCCTAGGGCTGCAGGAGCCCCCATTCTCCTCCTCATGGACTCTGTAGCCCCGACGGTAAGGATGACTATGGTTAGCAGATATGGAAGGCCATTCAACAACCATTGACTGTACCCTATGGCCTGTAAGGTATACCCGCTGGCCTCAACTATGCCAAAGAGGTAGGCTCCTAGCAAGGCCCTAATTGGATCCCATAATGCGAATATTACTAGGGCGAGGGCAATCCATCCTCTACCAGCCGTTATATTTTCTATCCAAGCAGGATTATATGAAACAGAGAGGTATGCCCCTCCGAGACCGGCCAAGGCTCCGCCTAGTAATGTAGCCCCATATCTTACCTTAGGGACACTTATGCCCATAGCATCAACTGCCGCGGGATTCTCGCCCGTCGATCTTATCACTATTCCTATTTTTGTTCTGTTGAGAATGAACCATAGCACAACCGCTAAAACGATGCCCATATAGAAGAGAGGGTCTTGCTCGAAGAATACCTTTCCTATGAGGGGTATCGATGATAGCGGTTTAAACGGGACTGGGAGGAATCTCGCATCCACGGGCAGCTGGTTACCTATATAAATTCTGCCTATGACACTGCTCAGCCCAAGTCCGAACATCGTGAGGGCTAATCCTGACACAACCTGGTTACCCTTTAAGTGGATACTGATTATACCATGTATCAGTGAAAGGGCAGCACCTACTAAGAGACCAGCCAGGACACCTATCCACGGGTTACCGGTGAGTAGGGAAGCAACGAATGAAGAAAGGGCCCCCATTGCCATCATTCCTTCTACTCCTAGGTTTAGAATCCCTGATCTTTCTGCATATATCTCGCCGAGGGAGGCAAGAAGGAGGGGGGTTGCAGACCTCATTCCGATCCAAAGGATGTTTTCGATCAGCTTTAGTTCCATCATTTCTCCCTCCTGAGCTCATACTTAATGAAAAATTCCCCTGCCAACACAAAGAACAGAATTATGCCGTTAAACATATCCACAACTCCTATGGGAAGCCTATAAGTTATCATTATATACTCACCGCCCACTAGAAGGCCCCCATAGAGAAAATTAGTTATTATCAGACTTATTGGATTCGTCCCACCAAGCCAAGCCGTTATTATCCCGGAAAATCCATAGCCGGAGAGGAATTCCGGTGTAAACCTCTTCTGAATTCCACATAGCTCCCCTACCCCAGCCAAACCTGCTAGGCCTCCGCTGACCATCATTGCTAAAGTCACTGCTTTGAGATAGCTTATCCCCGCCGCTTTAGCCGCGTCGGGATTGCTTCCTACTACCCTCATCTCGTAGCCCCAAGGTGTCCGTGTAAGCAGAAAGTATACTAGCACTGAAGCTACCACAGCTATTATCAGGGTAGGCCAGTGTATCCTAGTACCAGGCAAGAGAGGTAGCTGGGAATGCTCGGGTATCACTTCAGTATGAGCGAATCCGCCATAAGTGAGCTTGCCGACCTTCTCCCTAGCCTTCCATGGACCATGTATCAAATGCTGAAACACCCAGTAGAGAACATAGTATAGCATAAGCGTTGATATGACCTCGTTAACATTGAGTTTAGCCTTTAAAACGGCCGGAGGTATCCCCCATATAGCACCAGCCACGAAACCAACGGCAAATAGAGCAGGTAGTAAGATTAGAGGTGAAAGTTCCGGTAGCTCTACGGCTAATAGGTAGGAGGCCATTGCTCCTGCCAGAAGCTGCCCTTCTGCCCCTATGTTCCAGAATCCAGTCCTGAATACCAAAGCAAGGCCAGAACTTACCAGTAATAGGGGGATCATTCTAACGACGGATTCAGTTAACCCTATCTCAGTAGCGAATGCATTGAGGAATATGGACCTGTATACTTCTAGAGGGTTTAAGCCATATGCCAAGAATACCAGAGAAGCTGTTAATAATGCTACGATTACTGATAATATTCTCACGGTCACTAGGTTCCTCTTACTAACCTCAAGACGCCTTACGGCTCTAATTCTCAAAGTACCACCTCCTTAGGGCTTATCCCCGACATCATCAGACCAATTTCCTCAACCGAGACCTCTCCGGGCCTCACTATACCCATAATTTGCCCATTATACATGACAGCTAACCTGTCACTCATCTGTAATATCTCATCTAGGTCACCAGAGAGCAAGAGTATGGCAGCACCTTCATCTCTCTGCTCTAGCAATATTTTCCTAATATATTCCGTGGCACCGACATCTAGGCCGAACGTAGGATTTAATGCAACTATAAGCTTAGGCTTCCTCCACAGCTCCCTCGCTACTATGAGTTTTTGCATGTTACCGCCCGACAAGAGCCTTGCTGGAGTGTTGGGTGTAGGTGCTACTATGCCATATTCCTCTATTAATTTCTCAGCGATCTTCTCTATTTTCGAGTAGTCTAGGACGAATCCCTTCTTGAGTGGAGGTTTATAGTAGCTCTTTAGTATGAAATTCTCCGCTACACTGAGATTGGGAACTATCCCATATTTCAATCTCTCCTCTGGGATATGCCCAACTCCTAGCTCAGCAATCTCCCTAGGAGATTTATTAGTTACATCTATTCCCATAACTCTTATAGTACCGCTTTTGACCTTCCTAAGGCCAACTATTGCTTGGACTAGCTCTCTCTGGCCGTTTCCAGCTACACCAGCGATTCCTAATATCTCCCCAGCCCTTACTTGGAAGGTAATCCCCCTAACTGCCTCCTGCTTTCTATCCCCCAAAACCCTCAGATTTTCGACCTCAAGGACAGGTCCTCCCATCTTTGCGGGTCTCTTCTTTATTGTGAAGATAACCTCTCTTCCTACCATCATCTTAGCTAGCTCCTCTTTACTCGTCTCTTGAGTCCTTAACGTGCCTACGACTCTTCCTTTCCTCATCACAGTTACCCTGTCGGCTACTTCGAATACCTCAGCTAGTTTGTGAGTTATGAAGATTATTCCATTGCCATCTTCCTTCATCCTCTTCAGAATACTAAACAGCTCCCTTGACTCTTGGGGGGTTAGAATAGAAGTAGGTTCATCTAATACCAGTATATTAGCTCCCCTGTAGAGGGCCTTTATTATCTCAACCTTCTGCTGCTCGCCGGCAGAGAGCTGCCAAATGTAACTATCTGGATCTACTTTCAGACCATACTTCTCGGCAAACTCCCTAATCTTAGCTTTAATCTCATCAAGAGGATTTATCAGGCTTTTAGAATGACCCAATGCTAAGTTCTCTGCTACCGTATGCCTATCCACTAGCAGAAAATGCTGATGGACCATGCCTATTCCTAGCCTCATGGCGTCCTTCGGGCTCCTTATCTTGACCTTCCTACCTCTTACATATATCTCACCTTCGTCAGGCTTGTAGATCCCATAGAGGATATTCATTAGAGTGGTCTTCCCTGCTCCGTTTTCACCAAGTAAGGCATGTATCTCTCCGGGCATGAGGTCAAAGTTCACGTGGTCA
>JAGGTZ010000221.1 GCA_021158805.1 Thermoproteota archaeon
ATAATGGAACCCTCAGACCCCTAGGGAGATTATCTAACTCCGTCATTAAATTCTTAAGAAGATCTGGTAGCCTTTTTATCCTTAGGACTTCGTTCTTTAACACCTCTATGTCCCGAGGATTGAATACGACAGCCGGTCTAATGAGGTTTACCCCGATCAGCTTGACTAGATCAGCAATCTCATCTAACCTCCTCTCAACTAACTTCCTGTGTAGCTCATCCTTAATTTCCTCCATTTCGGTACTCGCCTTTGCAAGGTCGTCTGCCAATCGTCTCAACGCGGTTCCTTCCTCAAGTAAATTCCTCATGTATTTAAATGGCGAGTAAATCTTGAGATACGTCTTCTTTCCAATGGATTCAGCAATCATCAGGGCCAGGTTTACCTCAATAGAGGAGAACCTGCTTAGTTTAACGTAATCAATTCCTCTCTCCTCTAGTTCCCTCTTCAAGTCCTCTACTTTAACCATAAGGGCGAGTAATTCGTCCAAGGTATTTTCTGTGATTATATAAGGCCCTAGTTCTCTAGCGATTCTCCCCTCAGCGAATATTTCCCTCAGGTCGACCTGCTTAATTCCTTCATCCTTCCTTTCTATCAGCAATGGGAACTTCCTGACTAGCTCCTTTATCCTATTGACATCCTGTATAGATTCTAACTCCTCAACCTCCTTCAAGAGTTCATCTTGGCCCTCGGAAGAGTCCAATTCGCTTAGCAGGAGATCTTTCAGTCTCATCAAAAGTCTGTGCCTAGACTCAGCTAGTTCCTCTAGCATGCCCTTCAGTAGTAGAGATACCTCACGTATCTTCTTGTCAGGTGCCTTCTCTTCAGCTAGTTTCACCTGCTCCTCAATGAGGTATTCCATGAAAGATTTTGCCTTGTGTCTATGCTCGTGCAATTCACTTCTCAAACCCTTGACAATCGAGACCACATCAATTAATTTATTTAACTCCTCAATTTCACTAACTACCCTTTCGATAAGCTGGGTTAGACCTTCCTGCTCTACCAGTTCCTCGAATTTCTTTATCTTCTCTGGAGGTAGGCCCTTATCTTTTAACTTTGTTCTCAGTTGTTCCCAGAAACTTTCAGACATCCTAACCGCTTGATATCTGCATGACAAAGATATAAATTTATAAAGAAGACTGAAGATTATGACCAAAGTGTTAGAGAAGTGTTTAAGTGAAGAAAGGGCTAAGAAAGTAAGAGCTAGCTTCATGCTCCTCTCAATATATGAGAGTATGTGCGATATGGAACTGGAAGTTTATAGGGTGGAGAGGCTCATTAACCTGTCCTCCGATTTCCTTCTAGTTAGTTTTCGAGGGGAGATCACCAGGTTGCAGGAAGAAATATGCAAGTTACTGACGGAATTCCTCGACGAGAATTACATCGATCTCCGACTCTTAGAGGAGGAAATTGATGATGAGTTAGTCGAGAGATTACGAACTGGAGCACAGAAAATAAGGGAGGATGCAGAGAGGTTGAGAGAAAGCATACTGAGGGAGATAGAATTCTCCATGGGGGTACTAGCAGATATTATAGAGAGATATCCCAGCGAGGAAGGAAGATCTAAGCTTCAATTCCTGTCTCACAGAGTTAGGGAGCTCTCTACCAAGGTGGAGTATCTGTCATCTCCTTACCTAGAGATCTTCATTGCCTTTATTCTGACATACTTACCAAGGGTACACGAGGAGGTAGGAGATGTTAGTGTAGGGATTGAGAGCTTGAGAAAATCGCTAATGAATATTGTGGAGGGCCCGAAACTCACGTTAATTAGCCCTAGAGGAGTATATGAAGGTACAAAGGATGAAGCCCATCATTTAATCAAGATACTAGACTACTTGATGTTCTTTTCCTCCAAATACCCTCCTCTCCGTCCCGGTATTGCGAAATACTTGGAAGAGATCGAAACTAAGATATTTCCACCAGGAGGAGCTTATAGTCCATCTCTGAACGGTAAGATTCCTGAATAAGATCTTAAACCTAACTTACCTCTAATTGATATAAATGCTTACCCATTTCCCTCTTAATCGATCTCCTGATTATGTGATCCCTCACTTTCTTGAAGAATTTCAGCATTATACCCAAAGTTCCATTTCCATTTAGATCACTAATAGGTACGACATCAGCCTCCACACCTATAGCGTTCCTTAGGATATCTAGATTAGTGATGGTCGATTCGAGGTCTTGCCTGCATACTAATATTAGGAAGGGCACCTTTTCCCGAGCTGGACCTTTCGTTAACTCCCTGTATATAGGTACCCCTCTAACTATCAATGCTGGATCTGAGTCGTCTATGAACAGTACGACGCCATCTATCCCTTTCTTCAGGATATTCCTCAAAGAAGCAGGGAAAACGTGATTAAGAGATAGTTTTATCAGGATTACTTCCCAAATTTCATTAAAGGGATTTATCTCATCTACTTCTTCCCTCCTATACAACTTGTTAGTTGTGGCGTCCCAGAGCACTACACCGTAGTCAAAGCTATTCTCAAAGAGGAAATATCTCTTGAACCCCTTCATACGGTTCTTAC
>JAGGTZ010000092.1 GCA_021158805.1 Thermoproteota archaeon
GTATAAGAAAGGTGGTATAATATTCAAAGGGTATCTCCCCACAGGATTAGGTATAGGGGAAGCTGTAATAGCGAAAATAGATATACCATATAGAGACTTCCTCAGGGTGAGAAGGGCAATTGGAAGCGTCTCTTCTTTAATTCTATACTTCGTCGAGGGTAGCCTCAATGGGACTATTGCGATATGTCTCGTAAACCAAGAGATATTGTCTACATTCATTAAGTCAATGAAGATAATCTTCGGTGAATCCTTGGAGCTGCTGGACATTTTAGTCTCAGCTGGGCCGTCAAGCTGGAGCTTACCTGTAGACCTATGGAATGAAGAGGAACAAACTTTTGAGATGGATCTGGAATCGTTTGTTAGGGCATTTCTTAACAGAATAAATGAGAGTGAATGGAAGAATATAGTGACTACCTATACCTAGATGTAGTGTGTGGGGATCCTCGAACGTAAAGCCCTTGGGTTAGTCAGGGTATTGAGGGAACCACTTACCGACAATTCTCATCACCTCCTGCGTTATCCTCCCATCAGATTCTCTCGTATTGCCACCAATATGCGGAGTGAGCACGACATTGTCCATCTTGCTAAGCCTTCTGTAACTGTCTTCACCAAAGGGAGGCTCTGTAGGAAAGACATCGAGAGCAGCTCCACCAAGTTTACCTGAATCTAGTGCCTCTATTAACGCGTTGAGGTCTATTAGCTCGCCCCTACCTACATTGATAAGTAGAGCTCCATCCTTCATAGCTTCCAACTCTTTCTTACCTATCATACCCCGAGTCTCTTCAGTTAATGGAGATGCTAACACTACAATGTCACTCTCTTTCAGTAGTCTCTGTAGTGGCTTTCCTCCGTCTTTATACTTGTCATAGAAGGAGACCTCCATACCTATGGCTCTTAGAAGTGAAGCTATTTCGGATCCTACAATGCCCATGGATATGATACCTGCTCTCTTGCCCCTCAATTCCATCCCCTTAAGGTTCTCCTTGATCCACTGTCCTGATCTCATCCTCCTGTCTCCAAGACTGATTCCCCTAGCCAAGTCTAAAGCGAGTGCTAGAGTAAGTTCTGCTACAGCTCTAGCTCTAACAGGTGCTCTCTCTACAATTATAGCGCGCTTCCTCGCCTCCTCGATGTCGATATGATCTAAACCATGGGTAGCAGTTATGATTAGCTTAAGCCTTCTAGCTCTCTCCATCTCTTTGGAGTTGACCTTTTTATTAGTCCTTATTATCATGACAGTTGCCTCTTCAATCCTATTCCAGTCTCTTGTAACCTCGCCTACTTCCTCCAGATATCTATCTAATTCTTTGGATATGTTCTCTGCCAGTAGAAAGAGTTCTTCATTATCCGGCTTGATTTGGAATTTTTCTCTAGGAGAAAGTACTCTCACGCCTTTTAAACCGGTTTGAACATCACTTATAACGGTAAGCCTGTCCTTTAGAGTTCTCGTGAATCTCATTGCTGCATTTAAGGCGGCCCCAAAACTCTCATATGAATTAATTAGATTTACCAGATAACCTGACCTAAACAGAGGTTCTGAGGCGGCTATGAAGTCAGGCTCAGTTAGTACAGCTGTGGTTGGAGCAAGTCCCCATCCTAAGGAGGCTATCATTCCGATATTTCTTAGGTCACGAATCCACACTGGTCTCTCCCTAGGAATGGCGAGGTCATAAAATTCCTCCTCTCTCATGCCAGACAGGAACTTGGCCAGTCTACTTACACACGGTTTCCAGAAGTAGGTGCAGCTACCAAAGGACACCACCTTGGAGGTGCGAAAGGCTGACACCCCCAAGGAAGGCCTCATCAAGTCTTAAGGCGATGAGACCTCCCTTCATGAGATCACCTGAGCCTTGTACCCTAATGATTATTTAAGACTTTAGTATGACGAGGGCCAATGGGCACTCTGTTGTCTGGCGGCAATATCTTGTAAATAGAGGGAGGAGTTGCTTAAATACTACGAATTCGCATTCATAAAGCTCTCTAGACCACCAGAAGACTTACTGTATCTCTTTACAATCTCCCCAAATCTATCCCTAACTGGGAGATAGATCTTCTCATAGAACTCCCTTTGGCTCTCGAGTACTTCTTTAGGGAACCTTGTTAAGTAATTTAATGCAGCTTTCCAAGCTTCATCGTAGGGAACTATCCCCTCTATTCTGCTAGCTATCTGTCTATCATAATCCTCAGGTCTCTGTATTTGATCACCGATTACGAAGAAGCCCTGATCACTAACATAAGCCATTTCATCTCCTAGCTTTTCCTCCCCTCTACTTCTTTTTGGAATAGAAGAGGAAATAGCTGCACCAGCAGAGTACTTTTTACTCCACCTAGCCTTGCCCGCGGTCCTCTTAGCCCAAGCATAGAATATTGCTCTGTTGAGGCCAAAGGACTTGGCCTTCTCCAGATCTCCTTTTAGCAGGTAATATCTAGCAGCCTGAAGCAATCCCATTACTTGGAATCTCCCTATCTTACCCCGCCTCTCCATGATCCCTCGTTGTAGATTCCTGTAAGGAGACTTATGTATTTCCATACGCTAGGTTATCAAGGATCTTGGAAATCGGATACGAGTTGAAACGGATGTTCCACACTGTTCCATCCGAGGTCTTAATCAGGTCGATGTGTTGTTACACCAAGGCGGTACACATGAGCGCCATAAGTAAAACTTCAAAGCTGGCTGTAGTTCTATTGATGGTATCATTGCTGGCCCTACTAGTGTATGGATACGATAAGATGGATGTGGCGAACAGACTCCTTAACTCCTACGAGAATGTAAGGGAATACCTATTGAATGTAAAAGACAGGGTTAATGAGACGACGTCTCAGAAGATAGATGAGGCTATATCCCAAGCAGATCCCCTAGTAGAAGAGGCAAAACAATATATCTCCTCCGGGTATGCTGAACTAGCAGTAGAAAAGTTGAGAGAGGCCCTATCTATACTAAGAGACCTCCTGAAGGACTTAAAAGAACCGCTGGAGGAGGATTTTACCCTAATGGGAACCATAAGGAGGCTAAAGGGAGGGGCAGAGAGGGCTCACTATATACTTAAGAAGCTCGAAGAGAAAGGGGTTAATATAACGGCTCTCTCATCCAGCTTGGACGAAGTAGATTCCTTAATAGAGGATGCTAAAGCGGCACTAATATCTGGGAATGTAGATGAAACTAAGCAGCTTCTGGAGGAAGCCCGCTCGAAACTCTCTGATGTCTTCCAAGGTCTAAGGGAGGAAGCCAGGCAGCATTTCAACCTAACTAGGGAAAAAGTCATCAGGAGAGCGAGATTCATTGTCCTTAGCGTTGAGAGATCTCTAGCAAGACTGGATGTAGCTATAAAGAGACTAAAGGAAGCAAATAGGACTGATGATGCGAACAAGCTAATCCACTTGAGAAACCGCATAGTAAGTACTTTAGATTCACTAGACAGGCATTTAAAAGCCGGAAATAAAGGAGAGGCGCTAGAGGATGTTAAACACCTAGTAAACCTCCTCAGAGCTTGTAAGAATTTAAGAATTAGGAGTTCCGGAGCATAGCCACTTTCATTTTTATTTTTCTCATTCGTAGATGTACCTAATGAAGGCATCGCTAATTCTAGTACTGCTGATCGTGCCACTAATGACAGCAGGGGCTCAACCCATTGTAACGGTACATCCAGATGGTTGGTGCACCATATCCTACCTAACTACAGTAAATGAGACTATAATGGA
>JAGGTZ010000050.1 GCA_021158805.1 Thermoproteota archaeon
ATCCTCTCCTATGTCTATAGCCCAAGAAATTCACCGCTGCATCAATTAGACCTACCTATTAAAGTTAGGTGTACCGATATTCTCAACAGATGGTTAACCTTAACCACGAGGACTGGTGAAAGTTGAAGTGTAGCTATAGGGTATGCCTGGATGGCTTAAAGCTCAACTTGTATACTCAAAATCGGGAATTATTTGACTTATAGCTGTCCTTGAGGGTTTATGATCACGCTCGATCACCGATAATTATATATTTCTAAAATATCCCTAGTAACCATTGATACCTCCTATAGAACCACAAAAATGCTGTTTGTTGCTTTGGAGGGAGGGATTGTGAACGAGGAGGTGGATGAGAAAAGGAGACCTTTCGGTGTAAGCTTGATATCGATTTTCAACATATTAGTTGGTTTAGTAATGGTTGTCTTGTTCGCGATCTACTACGGGACCGGCTATGGTCTCGCCTATCAGGGACTTGCCCAGCAGGATATAGGGACTACCTTGAAAGAGAAACCCCTCTTACCATTAGCTGTGAGTTTCTTTGTATTGATCGCAGGGTACTCCCTCCATCGCGGGATATTAGCATTCATTACTGCGTATGGGCTCTGGAAGGGACATAGCTGGGCTTGGTGGTTTGCAGTAATCCTGCAATCTGTGGAGATATTAACTTCTATTCTAGCAATGCCTTTCGCATTCGCGCGTTACCTAATAGCTTCTTCACTACAACAGACTATATATATGGGCTCTCCTTCTGCAATAGGCTCCATTATAATCTCCGTGGTAATACTCCTCTACATGTTCAGACCACATGTGAAGGAATACTTTGAGGTCAAGTAGAATTTCATGCATATTTACACATGAAGCCTTTAGTTGCCCCTCAATTCCCGAGCCTGAGTTTTATCCTATTTCTCCTCTCTGACTTGACCCAGATATCAGCCATTAATGATGCCTTGCTTAACAGGGCTTCTCTTAATCACCATAAAGCCTTCGATCACGGATATAAGCTAGAGAAGTCGATTCTAGTGGTATTAAGTGGAACGGAAAGGAATAAAAACTTATACATATTCCATCTCAGGCATTGGAGGAAGGCTAAAAGGGATTAGCAATGAATTGACCGTTTTTACGGACTGGAGGAGATTAGAATGCTAGGCCCTCGCTCCCTTCTCTTTTAAATAGATAAAAGTTTTGGTAACATCCCTTATTACTCGTTGATACCCCGCTAGAAGATCAGTAGCCAGTTAACAGCTATAAGACCTCTTAAGTCCTATAGAGGTGACATGCAACCTTACGTCCAGGAGATACCTCAATTAGTTCAGGTACCTCTTTCTCACATATATCAAGCTTTTTAGGACATCTTGGGTTGAAGGGACATCCAGGTGGGGGATTTATCAAGTTAGGAGGTTCTCCTGGCGGAGTACCTCTCAGTTTAAGTCTGTTCTGAGGATCAGGATCCGGTACCGCCTCTATCAATGCTTGAGTATATGGATGAAATGGGTTCCCTAGAATTTCCCTTGTCTTCCCGACCTCTATTAGCCTTCCGGCATACATGACAGCAATTCTATCGGAGAAGTACTTCGTCGTGGCTAGATCATGCGTGATGTATAGCAAGGTTATTCCATAACTCTCCCGAAATTCCCTAAGTAAGTAGAGGATTTGGGCTCTTATGGAGGCGTCTAACATGGAAACAGGCTCATCTGCAACTATGAAATCAGGGTTTAATATGATTGCCCTAGCAATGGCCACTCTCTGTCTCTGCCCTCCACTCAACATATGAGGATACTTCTTGATGTATTCGCTTGGAGGAGTTAATCCAACCCTGTCTAGAACTGATAGTATCCTCTCGGATCTCTCTTCCTTATCAGTTATCCCATTAGATATCAATACCTCATCGAGTATATCGTAGACCTTGTAATACGGATTTAGACTTTCGTAAGGATCTTGATATATCATTTGAGCCCTTTTTCTGAACCATCTAAGTTCTTTCTCTGTTAGATGTGAGATGTCCTTTCCATCGAAGATTATTGACCCTTCGGAGGGCTCATATAACCTTAGTACGGTTTTTCCAAGTGTAGTCTTTCCAGATCCGGATTCTCCTACAAGAGCTAGGGTTTCCCCTTTCTTTATGGAAAATGAGACGTTGTTGACTGCTTTTACATACTCTGGCTTGGAGAGCAAACCCTTTCTGACAGGAAACCACATCTTTAGATCCTTGACCTCTAGTATTATGTTCTCATTATCTCCCGGCATGTCTTCATCACCTAGTACAACCAACAAGCTACCATATGCTCCGGATCTATTTCCTTGAGAGTTGGAACTTCTTTCTCACAGATTTCTATCTTCTCATCACACCTTGGGCTAAATGGGCAGCCGGGTGGGGGATTTATCAGGTTAGGCGGCTCTCCAGGAATGAACATGGGTGCTCTCTCCATCCTGAGTGCTGGAACACTGAATATAAGTTTCTTTGTGTATGGGTGTTTCGGATCTAGGTATATCTGCTCAGCTGGTCCTATCTCCACTATCCTCCCTGCATACATCACTGCTACCTTATCCGCCAATTCGCTCGCTAATGGGAGGTCATGTGTGATGAATATGTAAGATATCCCCAGCTTCCACTTCAATTCTTTTAGAAGGTTCATTAGATTTGCCTGAGTTATTACATCAAGGGCACTTGTTGGCTCGTCTAGGATAACGATTATAGGTTGAAGGGCTAGAGCCATTGAGATAACTGCTCTCTGCTTCATACCACCGCTCAGCTCGTGAGGGTATCTCTCAGCCACATACTCAGGAAGTCCGACCATCCTTAGTAGCTCCTTAACTCTCTCCATGGCCTCCTCCTTATGGTAACCTTGGTGGATTATCAGAGGCTCTGCTATCTGGTCTCCTACCTTCATTAGCGGGTTTAAGGCTTCCATGGCGCCTTGAAAGACCATCGATATTTTCTTCCACCTAATATTCCTCCTCAACTCATCCTCTGAGAGTTTCATTAGGTTCACGCCCTCCAACTCGATGATCCCTTTGAACTCATGTACATTCCTAGGTACTATTCGTAGGATGGCTGTAGCCGTGGAAGTCTTTCCAGATCCGGATTCTCCTACAAGAGCTAGGGTTTCCCCTTTCTTTATGGAAAATGAGACGTTGTTGACTGCTTTTAGGGGACCCTTTCTCGTTTTATATGACAAGCTAAGCGAAGCAACCCTAAGGAGTTCCATCACCAACCAGTGTGAGTACCTTTACTATAAAGATTAGCCTGGGTTTGTACCCTAATACGAGGAAGTAGAGTTCACCTACGCAAAATTTCACCTACTGCCTCTAAGGAGAGATATCATGAAACCTTTCCGATTTTAATTAAAATTTAACTCTAGCCGCCGAAAAAGCACAACTAAACTTGCCCATTTGACTGCTTAGTTATCTCTTATTCCAAGGGAAGGGAGGAAAGGGACTAGAAAGACTTATATGTAACGCTCTCCTCAGTGGTATACAGATCCTTATGAGGAGAGATCTTCTAGCAATTGGTATTATAATCGTAATCGCCATCATAGCGGTAGCACTGATTTTCATGCCTCCGGCACCAACACCTACACCCTCTCTAACTCCGACTACTACTTCATCTCCGGCCACAACACCGGGGAAGACCACTACATCCTCTCCACCACCAACTACAACTCCGGAAAAGAAGAGACCCACGCTGGTTGTTGGAGTTCTCCAGAATATACAGAATTTAGATCCTGCTCTGACGAAGTTGAGTGATGATGCAAATGTCTATTCCCAGATATATGAGGGATTACTTGAGTATGATCCCCAGACTGGAGGCCTCAAAGGGTGCCTTGCAGAAAGCTACGAGGTATCGCCTGACGGTAAAGTATACACCTTCCATATACGCAAGGGAGTGAAGTTCCACGACGGAACTCCGCTCAATGCCAGTGCGGTTAAGTTCAGTATGGAAAGGGTGAAGGAAGGGCCAGGAAAGGGCTACTATATGGACCTCATAGAGAAGATAGAAGTTGTTGATGATTACACCCTAAGGGTAACCTTGAAGATGCCGTTCCCACCCTTTGAATGGCTTATGGCGGGTATACCTAAAGCCGTGTTCTATATAACTAGCCCATCTGCTGTTAAGAAGTATGGTAACCTTACAAGTCACCCAGTAGGTACTGGACCATATAAGTTTGTAGAATGGGTTAAGGATGATCACGTCACGTTAGAGGCTAATGATGATTATTGGAAGGGACCACCCGAGTTTGAGAGAATTGTTATCAAGATATTCCCAGACCCCCAGACTGCTAGATTAGCCCTTGAGAAGGGAGAGATTGATCTGCTATATGATGGTTTGGGTGTAACCCCCGCCACAGATCTAGATTACTACAAGTCCTCCGATAAGTTTAACATGATACCTTCTCCCAAGAATACCATAGTATTCCTGTTCTTCTGGCTCCCTGACCCGGACAGGCCAACAGCAAACCCGTACTTGAGGAAGGCCATTGCTCATGCTATAAATTACGACGCTATAATAAACAAGCTGCTACATGGCTACAGCCTTAGGCCATACTGCTACATCGTGCCCACAATGAAGGACTACTACTTCCCCGTCCTCGAGAAATACACCTATAACCTGACTAAGGCGAAGGAGTACATAGAGAAATCGGGCCTAAAGACCCCGATACATCTAGTAGCAGGCTACTACTCAAGGGCCACCATAAGGAGGGACATATTCCTCATGATGAAGGAGGACTTGAAGGAGATAGGGATAGACATCGAGATAAGGTCCTACGAGCTTTCAGCCTGGATGGAAACCTATACCACGGGAGCTAATGACATCCAGATATCTGCTTGGACGGCGCTCTACTTCGATCCACATGGCTTCGCAAGCTTCTTCCTGAACTCAAGTATACCATATCCAAATAACGCCCACTACTACAATCCGGAATATGAGCAGATAGTAATGGATGCCCTTAAGACAAGAGATCCGAAGGAGAGAGCGCAACTTTACAAGAAAGCGTGGGAAATACTAGCAGAGGACCTCCCAGCTATACCTCTTTACACACCTTACACCTATTGGATCACTCAGAAGTATATAACCGGTATACCCGAGAATTACCCACTACAACACATGTATCTTGGATGGCTTAAGAAGAAAGCCTAAAATCCTCTTTCCCCCGTCTCTTCTTTTTAAAGAAGGGTGCTATAATGGGTCTAAGTCTTAGGAAGTACATACTGCTAAGAGTGGCGCTTATCATCCCAATGGCAGTCCTGATCATAAGCATAGTTTTCTTCCTCATGAGAATCCTCCCAGGTAATCCAGCCTTGGCTATACTTGGAGAGGAAGCTACACCCGAGGCCGTCGAGGCTCTAATGGAGAAGATGGGTCTGAATAAGCCTCTACACGAGCAGTACATAGACATGTGGATAGGTATTTTACAGGGGAACTTAGGGAATTCTCTTAGGACAGGAGGACTTGTATTAGAGGAGATACTGTCTAGGCTTCCAATATCCTTGGAGCTACTTCTAGGCGGATATATAATTGGGAACATCTTAGCTATACTCTTAGGAGCCGAAACTGCTCGTAGAGGAGGTTTGTTTGACCTAGTAGGTAGATCTTACTCCATTTTAGGCTACTGCATCCCTGTGTTCTGGCTAGGTATGATGCTACAAATTGCCTTCTCCGTGAACATACCCATCTTCCCCGTTCAAGGCGTTATAAGTCCCATGATTCAGTTAAAGAGGATCACTGGATTCTACATATTAGATAGTATAATCTCTGGGAACTTCGATGCCCTGATAGATGTTCTAGCCCATTATACGCTACCATGGATAACGCTAATCATATGGTACTCAGCTGTGAATTCCAGAGTCTTGAGGGCAGATATGATCGAGGTATTGAATAGGCCCTTCATAATCACGGCAGTCGCGAAGGGCCTTCCCGATAATGTAATAGTGTATAAACACGCCTTGAAGAATGCAATAATACCTGTTCTCACGATAATGGGCCTACAGTTTGCTAGGGCCATAGCCGGACTGATCCTCACGGAGACCGTCTTCAACATACCCGGAATGGGAAGGCTTCTTTACGAGTCGATATTGGATAGGGATTATCCCCTAGTACAAGGCCTCATGGTATTCTTCGTGGCGATCATAGCAATAGTTTCGCTCCTAATAGACATCGCTCTCGCCTACATAGATCCGAGGATAAGATATTGAGGGGAGATGGATATGGTTTCCGAGGTACAGGCCTTAGTAAAAAGATTGATACCATGGGAGGAGTTAACCGGTAAGGAGAAAGTTGTCTTAGTGGCATGCTTACTTCTGATAGGTATTCAGCTCTTCGTATCGATCCTCAACCTAACACCCTATGATCCAACTAAAGTAAATCTTGATGAGAGGTTTTCTCCACCATCAATCGCCCATATATTCGGCACGGATCACTTAGGAAGAGATGTCTTCAGCAGGGTTCTAGCAGGGTTTAAGATCTCTATATACGTAGCTGCCCTCTCAGTTCTCATTACGGCTGCTTTTTCTGTTCCTCTAGGAATGATCTCTGGTTACGTTGGTGGGTTCCTAGATAGGTTCCTCACATTTGTGATGGATTCCTTCTACACCCTCCCGAGACTCGTCCTAGCGCTGTTGATAGCATTTCTCTTAGGTAGAGCGCTTCACTTAAATGCGCTAGCTATAGCAGTCGCTACTATCCCGAGTTTCTTCAGGGTAGCAAGGAGTGTAACCCTCTCAGTTAAGGAGAGGACATTCATTGAGGCAGCTAGGGCATCAGGAGTGTCGACTAAGCGTATCCTGCTTAAACACATATCCTATCATGTTAGGATACCCATAGTCGTCCTCTCGGCTCTCACAATTGGAGATTCTATATACCTGTTAGCATCCTTGGGCTTCCTAGGACTAGGGGTAGAGCCACCAACTCCTGAGTGGGGAACGGATCTAGCTACCGCCAGAGAGTTTATCACCAGTGGGGCATGGTGGGCAGCTTTCTTCCCTGGAGTTGCGATCATAATTAACACGTTCCTGTTCCTGATGTTAGGGGAGACCTTGAACATCATACTGAACCCCCTCACGAGGGAGAAACCTTATTGAGAGGAGATATCCATGTGCGCATGGTCTATTTCAGAGAAGTGGGGTGTTACTAGATCATTCGCGGAATTTGTAGCCTCACTATCACTTGATAATCTTCCAAAGGAAGTTATAGAGAGGGGAAAACTTCTCGTACTGGATAATATCGCGTGTGCTGTGGGAGGTAGGCATTCAGAACTCGGTGATTTTATAGTGAACTTTTCGTGCAAATACTCCTCTCCAGCAGAGTCCACTCTTATAGGAGGAAGAATCAAAATATCAGCTCCCTTTGCCTCATTTTCCAATGCTGTACTAGCCAATGCCCTGGATTACGATGATACTGGGGCTGGCGGACATACAGGCGCTACTGTAGTTCCAGCAGCACTGGCAGTCTCTGAAAAGGCTGATGCGAATGGAAAGCAGTTCCTCTTGGCATCTATAGCAGGATATGAAGTGGCAGAGAGAATAGGAGATGCTACTCAACCATCTTGGGAGGTGTATGAGAAAGTTCACGGGAAGAGTCACCAAACATTTGGAGCGGCTGCAGCCTCTTGCAAGATATACGATATGACGGTAGAAGAGATCGAGAATGCATTTGGGGTTGCAGGTGTCCTATCTCCTATACCCTCCGATGGAAAGTTCGGTTTAACAGAGAGACCAATCACATGGATAAAGGATAACGTTGCTTGGGCAAGTTTGGCTGGAGTATTCGGAGTTGAACTATCAAAAGAGGGCTTCATAGGGAGTAAAACGATTCTAGATGGAGATAAAGGTTTTTGGAGGATGATATGCTCGGATAAGTTTGAATATGAGAGGATATTGGATTTCAATGAGTATTGGATACTACGTATCTCCTTTAAGCTATATCCCTGTTGCAGGTGGTTACATACAACATTGGACGCTCTTTCGAGGATAGTAGAGTCAAATGAGATAGATCCGAGTGAGGTAAAGGAAATAGAGGTTAACTCTATTGAACAGTTCGTAACAGGTTTTCACGATCCAAATCCTAGGAGCATGGTAGATGCGGAGTTCAGCGTCCAATACCCCGCGATCATGGTCTTAAACAAGATTCCTAGGTCTAGATGGTACGATAGAGATGTATTTCTCGATCCAGATATAAGGAGGCAGCTTAAAAAGGTTAGGATTACAAAGAACGAAGAGTTTACAAAGGAGTTCATGGAGAACAGGAGGAAATATTTCGCGGATTACATACCTTCTAGGGTCATTGTTAGGTTGAACGACGGATCTACGGTAGAGGAATTTCAAGATTTCGCTAGTGGGAGCCTATGGAATCCTGCTCCTAAGGATGAAATAGTTAAGAAGGCTAGAGAACTCCTGAGAAGATCATTTGGTGAGCAGCAAGTTCAGGAACTAGTGGATACCATACTAAATCTCGAGAATTTACCTGATATAGTTAATTTAGCCAGCTTACTAGCTCATGCTTGACCAAAATTCCCTACCAATATTCTTTTTTACTATTAGATAAATGTGAAGTTGGTGGCGTTCATGTGGGAGGATGTGATAGATTCCTTTAATGTGGATTTAGAATATAGAGTCTCCTGGGAGAGGTTGAGGAAGGTTAGGCTCAGGAATCTGCAGGATATGATGGATGAAAAGGACCTAGATGGTCTCCTGCTTACCCTGTCCTACAATGTGAGGTATGCCACTGATTTTAGGCCACTATTCGGTCCTTTCTATGTATATGATAGGTATGCTGCTGTAGTTCCTAAGAAAGGGAGTCCTGTTCTTTTCATGACTGAACCTGAGATTGCTTTGGGCTGCGTATCTAAGAG
The DNA here is from genome assembly GCA_021158805.1 of Thermoproteota archaeon. GTDB lineage: Archaea > Korarchaeota > Korarchaeia > Korarchaeales > Korarchaeaceae > Korarchaeum. The sequence goes on from JAGGTZ010000050.1 coordinate 8,844, forward strand.
AATGCCCTGGATAAAGGATGTAAGGAAAGTATACCAGTTTTCCTCATCCTTGTATGCTGTAGATATGTGGATAAAAAATGTAAAGGAGGCCTTAGAGGATTATGGACTTAAAGGTGGAAGGATCGGTATAGATTACCTCTCTTTTATGGTATACGATAAGCTCAAAGAGAGTATGCCTGGGACAACTTTTGTCCCATCGTTCGAAGACCTCGTCAGCGTCAGGACGATAAAGCACCCAGAGGAATTAAAGGTCATGATAGAAGCTGTGTACATAGCTGAGATAGGAATGAGGGCTGCCATGGACTCCCTAAGAGATGGTATTAAGGAGTATGAAGTGGGGGCAGAGGCATTAAGGGCTATGGCAGCTGCAGGCATGGAGGTGGCTCCGTTCAGCCCATCGGTTAGAGCAGGAGGTAATGCAGCTATACTTCAGAGGACTACTACAGGAAAGAGAATAAGGCCGGGAGAGACCGTAATAATTGATGTAGGAGCGATGTATGGGGGTTACTGCGCTGATTTCAACAGGACTACAGTGCTGGGCAAACCTAATGATAAGCAAAGAGACATGTACAGAGCTCTGATAAGGGCTCATACTAAGGCTATTGAGGCCGTAGCTCCAGGAGTAAGGGTATCTGAGATAGATAGGATTGTCAGAGAAGAGATCAGGAAATCAGGCTATCCTGACTTTCCCGGTGGAACTGGTCACGGAATAGGAATGTCCCTAGGAGAGTTCCCAGTAATCCCTCCTCCAAGTAAGGAGATGGATATGGAGCTTAAGCCGGGGATGGTATTCTGTCTAGAGCCTGGGATATTCATCCCAGGAGTAGCAGGAGTTAAGGTTGAGGATATGATACTAGTGACGGACAAGGGAGCAGAGGTCCTGACTAAGACACCTTATGATGAAAAATTACTTGGATGAAAAAGGAAGGAAGAAAGCTAGACTTCGATGGTTAGGTACTCTATATCTGTAGGATAGTAATCTAGGATCTCATATCCGTCCTCTGTGATGACTACAGTATCACAGTGTCTGAAGCATGCCACTTTCGGAAGATAGATCCCCGGCTCAAATGTAAATACCATTCCTGGCTCTAAGACGGTCGTATCTCCATCAACCAGGAAGGGCGGTTCGAAGTGATCTAGACCTATTCCATGTCCGCTCCTATGACGTAAGAGTTGTTGAGGATCATAACCCTCCTCCTTAATCTTCCTAACGATGGCCATATGTACATCGCACGCCCTAACCCCAGGCTTGCACATGCTTAATCCAGCCTCTCTCGCCTTCATCATTAGATCGAAATACCTTTCCAGCTTCTCTGAAGGTCTTCCGACGAACATAGTTCTCTCAAGATGATTGGTGTAACCGCCGATCCTTCCCTCGGCTGCCGTCTCAATGACATCCCCTACTCTAACCCTTCTGTTAGCTAGTAGCCCATGAGTCAGCGAAGTTCTTGGGCCGGCCTTAAACCTCGCCCAGCAGCTGTACCATAATAAGCCATACGGTTCATATTCAGGTCCTAAAGTTCTTAGCATTTCCCTAGTTGCCAAAAAGGTCGCTTCAGAGGATATTTCCATTTCAGAGACACCAGGTACAATCAGTTCTTGTAGGTATGTATGAGCTAGATTGGACCACTTCGCTGCCTCCTCGATCAGCTCAACTTCCTCTTTAGATTTAATTAGCCTCATGCTATCTACGATCTTCTTAGCCTGAACTAACTTCGCATTCGGTAATATTTCCTTAAGAGAGACATCATCCACATTCGAGATAGAGACGAGATTGAACCTATCGACTCCTATCCTCTTATCGCTATACCCTTTCTCTTCTAATATCTCAGCTATCCTCTTCGCTGCTGGGATGTCACCATGTGGATATTCCCAATAAGTTTCAACATCCTCTATCCAGTGCTTCCTGAATAGCTTTATGTGATCATATTCAAGGAGCGGTACTATGAAGAATGGCTCCCTATCCCTAGGAATCCCAAGTATAAATGGCCTTCCTGCCTCAATATATGGAAATCCACTCAGATAAAAGATCCTGGAACTATCCTGGACCAGTAGAAGGTCTAAATTATGTTCCTCTAGGGCTGACCTTACCCTCTCAATCCTCGATTTATGCTCCTTCTCCGAAATCTTTAACTTCATGATACGACCTCCATGCCTCTAACACTGAAAAGTATTATATTTTTCTACCAGTTCAGCTCTCTGATTCGGAGAAGAAGTTCTTTAGGAACTCAATTACCAGGAGGAGATCATTTATATAGACGAATTCGTTCTTTCCATGAATATTGTTTTCGACCCTTATGGGACCAAACCCGACGGTGGGTATTCCCTTGTTTGAGAAATAGTAGCCATCATCGGCCCCTAATCCTGCCGCTAATCCCTGAAATTCCTTACCCTGACCCACATACACCTCATCATATGCCTTCTTCGCGCTAAGATAGGCTTCTCTTACGATCGGATGATCTTTATCAGTGAGCCAACCGGTGTTAATTGACTTCTCATCTATGATCAGCTCGGCCCTCAAGTCAAGTTTCTCCCTTGATTTGTTGAAGTACGAAATCAATTCGTCTAAAGCCTCTTCTACAGGCTCGCCGGGAATTATCCTAAGATCGAATCCTGCCTCAGCCATGTTAGGGATGACATTATGCTTCGATCCCGCTCTCAGCATTGTAACGCTAAATCTTCCCCACATTTTGGGTATTGGTGCTCCCGGTGGAGCGGGTACATCCAATATCTTAGCCGCTCTTTGAGAAGCGAACTGCTTCAATTCAACAATAAGTTTTGAGATGCCCCACACAGGGTTAATGCATAGATGGGGATATCCGGCATGGCCCCCCTTCCCATAGACTCTTATCCATCCGTTTACGACTCCCGTAGCACCTACCTCCACGTAGTCGGCTAGAGAGTCTAGAATGAGGGCACCATCAACCTTCAGACCCAAATCAAGCACTTCCCTTATTCCAGTACCACCAACTTCCTCATCACCAACTATAACTGCTACGGGATTGTATCTAAGCTCCTTACCAGCAAGTTCCTTGAAAGCAGCTAAGGTACAGGCAACTCCGGATTTATTATCAGAGGCCCCCCTCCCATATATCTTGCCATTGTGTTCGACTGGGTCGAACGGATCAAACGTGATGTTATCTACAGTCCATGGACCTTCTGCAGGCACTACATCGTAATGGCTCACAATAGCGACATCCTTCTCAGCACCGACATCCATCTTGGCTACTATGTTAGGAACTTCCTTTCCTA
>JAGGTZ010000188.1 GCA_021158805.1 Thermoproteota archaeon
AACTTAAGCTTTACTTAAAGAATGTGCAGGATGCCGTCAGCTTTCTAGCAGCTCCCTTAGTATGGTTTCTACTCGGAATGGCCCTTATCCTAATAGGATCCTACCTGATGAACATATGATTTACGCAGAGGTAGATAGGATTTAGGGTCTCCAGATGAAAGTTAGATCGAACTCCACTGGCGGGAATCTTATATATGATAATCATGATTATCATAATGATGATTATGAAATTTGTGAACAGGAAGAGGGAACTGGAAATCCTGAAGAAGAGGATTACATCGGGATCCTTCGAACTTATAATTATTCTAGGGAGGAGAAGAATAGGAAAAACCCGCCTCATTCTGGAATCACTCAGGAGGCATGAGTATATCTACTACCTAGCTGTGGAGGGCAGTAATATAAGGTACTTCAAGACAGTTGCATCCCGTCTGGTTCCCGAGGTTAGATACGCAATGGAAGAATGGGAATCTATTTTCGCGTTCTTAAAAGACAGGATTATTGTGATAGATGAGTTCCCCAATCTTATCAAAGAAGATCCAAGAATAATCTCCATCTTTCAGAGGATAATTGATACCCAACTCCAAGGAACCAGGACCAAACTGATCCTGTGCGGTTCCTCCATATCTATGATGAAGGACAGGGTTCTCTCTCATAAGAGCCCCCTTTACGGACGGAGAACCTCGACTCTGAGATTGAGACCACTCAGGTTCCCTGATATAAGGGGTTTCTTCCCATCGTCCAGCTGGGAGGAGCTTGTGGAGATATATGGATTCGCTGACGGGCTCCCCTACTACTTGAAGAGAGTGGAGACTCCCTTCTGGTCGTGGTTAGGGAGGGAGCTCAAGTCACCTGATACCTTCCTCAAGGAGGAGATAGACTTCCTCCTCAAATACGAGTTCACGGATCCTTCTACATACAGAAGGATATTGGAGGCTATAGCTCACGGAAAGAACACTCCTAAGGAGATAAGAGAGTACACAGGGTTAGGTCACGCGGATTTGACTCCTTACCTCAGAAATCTAATGGATGTGGAGCTCGTGGTAAGGGAAGTCCCCATAACAGAAAAATGGAGCTCTAAGAGGGGCCGCTACTTCCTCTCAGACAATTTCCTCAATTTCTGGTTTAGGTTCGTAGGACCCAACCTCTCCCTCATAGAGGAGGGCCTCTTCGACATCGATGCCATCAAGAGAGATTACTCCCACTACTTGGGGCCTATCTTCGAGAAGGTAGCTAGGGAGGTCGTCTTAGAGTTAATCAGGAGAGGAAAGTTAGATATGAAGGTCACTAGGCTGGGCAAGTGGTGGTGGAGGGGGGAGGAAATAGACTTGGTCCTAGTAGATGACCAGGGGAAGAGAGCTCTGCTTGTTGAGGCTAAGTGGTCCGATCTCAGTAGTAGGAGCCTGAGGAGAATAATTAAAGAATTGATCAGGAAGGGGGAGCTCCTGCTTGAGGGTTACGATAAGGAATGTCTAGTCATCGCGAGGAGGGCGGAGGAAGTTGATGGGGCGATTGTACTGGACCTGAGATCCTTCGATGAGATCTTTGGAAGCCCCAATGTTTCAGAATCGGCAATATGACCTCCCTAATGCCTATCATTAGAGAGGTGCGTGCGATCTTATCAATCGACGTAATCGAGATTTTACTAGTCACCCGGTTGAGCATATTGTAGATTCTCTACCCTTACATACATTATCAAAACTTCGCCAGAATATCTCCTCTTCTATCGCCACCGCAGTGTAGAGACTGCCAAAGTATGCTAGTTCATACGCTCCTCTAGTGCCTATACGCGGGAGAGGGTCCAAGGACTTTTTCAGGCTCCACTCTCTTAAAAATTGCTGAAATAAGGATCTCCCTAGCAACTTTAATTTTTAGCTAATAGGACATCAGGTATTCAAACTGGAGGAGATGTTCGAGAGCAGAAGAAGTTCAATGCCTTACTCTGGAAGCAAAACAAGGGAGATGGCTGAAAGCCCGTTCCTGAGGTGAAGTTATTTAAGGTTATGTTTCCTTAGAGCTTGATGGATTTCCTCTTTGAGCTATTAAGGGATGATGAGCTAATGACATTCTATAAAGAGAATGTTGATCTGATCCGGGAGATAGAGTTGGCCTGTATCGCCTCTAGGTACACAGACGTGGAGTATACCGAGGCGGTAGCGGAGAGGGCTCTCCAGCTGGCAGGGAGGCTCATGGAGGTGATCAAATGAAGAGGTACTTCGAGATTCTCCAGCGTAATGAGGAATTCTTCAGGAGAGCTGAAGATATAGCAAGGGAGATCAAGAAAAGGGCGAGCAAGGTCCTAGGAAATTGTGAGGCCTATATCGTTGGCAGCTACGCCCGAGGCGAACACACACTCTCGTCAGACCTAGATGTTCTTGTTGTTTCGGATGCGATTCCGGAGAGATATTCCTTCGAGTGGTACTTCTCCATGGTAAGGAATCTAACGGACGATCCTAGGGTGAATGTGCATCTACTCAATCCCAAGAGGCTCCGGGAGCTCGAAGCCCTCTACCGGCCGATGAGGAAGGTCTAACTGAGAGGGACTCGAGATCAATCATCACATTACTAATGGTGATCTGTAGTTGTCGCCGGGCCGTGGGTTAAACATCTTACTTATAATGGAAGCCCTATGATCATTCTCTCTCGACTAGGTATACTCCAACTACAGTCAAGACACCTCCTATGGATGTGAAAATCCCTATATCTTCCCCAAGCACAAGAAATGCCATCATCGCTGCGAATAAGGGGACGATACAGGTGAACACTGCAACCTCCGTGGCTTCCATGACGGTCAGCGCGGAGTACCATATGAAATAGGTGAGGACCGAGGAGAGCAGGGACAAGTACAGCAAGGAAATCCAAGCCAGTGGACTGAAGGTAAACGGATTCGCGAGACCTTCGTAAATAGCAAAGGGTAGAAGGAGGACAGAGCCTATCGCAGAGGCATATGCTATAAGGGCCTCTGGATTGTACTTCTCGAGCATCCTTTTCCCAAGCAACGTGTAAATTGCCCAGAAAAGACCACATAGCATCATCAATGCATCACCAATGAATGTTTCTCTGCTGAAAAATTCGATCTCGCCATTTGAAATCACGAGAATGACTCCGATAAATGACATAATGATGCCTAAGGTCTTAAATCCCGTGAACCTCTCGCCGAGAAGAAGGGAGATCACGGCGATGAAGATCACTGAGGTGTTTATTAGGATAGATGCATTTGTGGCAGTTGTGAATACTAGGGCCACGAACTGGACTACATAGAATGAAGTCACACCGGTTATAGCTAGGATCACTATACTTGGTATGTCTCCTCTCTCAACAGATTGCAGTCTCCTTCTTAAATATACCGCTAGGAGTAGTACTGGTGACGCTATAGCAAATCTATAGAAAGCCATGTTATAGGGTCCGATTTCCCTTAGACCAAGTTTTATGAAGATGAAAGAGCCAGCCCATATGAGCGCAGTGAAGAGCAGAGCTAACAAGTAGACTCGTCTCACAGCTCCACCTCAGGAATTACTTTCCATACTAATATAATTTTTATTTAGGAGATTACTATGAGTCCCTCTCTCAAACGAGTCATAAGGTAGAGGGTTCCGAGGACATCTTCTTAGAGGAACCCGATTCTTGCCATTAGTGTGGTTTGTGTTATTCGTGCTCCCTGGCATAAGATCGTTAAACGTCCAGCCGAATAGAGGTCTTCGGCTCTCCTGTAGGAGGTATTCATGAGACGAAAGATCTAACATAAAGATA